>NZ_WANY01000208.1:0-4888 GCF_015521575.1 Ferroglobus sp. | reverse complement strand
GGATCTCGTTAAGAATCTTGAAGAAGGAGAGTTCAAAGGAGCAGCTGGGATTTACAAGTTCGACGACAAACACCAAGCTATATGGGGTAGTGAAAAGCTTAAGGGAATCATAGGGGAGTACGTTAACGGAAAGATAGAGGTTGTGTATCCAGAAGAGTTCAAAACGTCAGATGTTGTATGGCCTTAACTTTCCTCGAAAACTTTTTCATCTTCTCGGTATTCGCTTCCCTAATTTCTTTTAATTTCAGAATCGGAAAATTTCTGAATCTCTCCCTATATTCTGCCTTTTCGGTAGGCGCATACCTTGTCTACTTTTTCGGAGAGTTGTCGGTTATTTTAGCTTTTCTTTTAAGCTTTTTAATAGCCTATCCGCTTTTTTTGATCAAAGAGAGAATTTGCAGGGGTGTCATGGATGCTACGATAGTCAGCCTTGGCTACGGGATTGCGATAGAAGAAATTTTGAGAATAGGTGTGCAAAAGGGATACTACTACGTCGTCAGCGAAGGAGTTAGAGCTCTTCCAGAAGTTTTTATCGCCTCATATTTACTTCTAATAGGTTTCTACCTCTCCCCCCACGGAATAAGGCTGAAGTTTATAGAGGAGGATGAGGAGCTCGCGAGGATGTGCGGAGTTAATTCGGCTGCTTACGGCTTTGCATCTATTTTCATCGCAACTTTCTTTGCAATTCTTCTCGGAGTAGTTTCGAGTGAGGGAGCTGCCATTCACCCGAGAATAGGGCTAAGCTACATGCTCGCTGGAATTTTAATAGCCGCCATTGCTACGATAAAAAGATCCGTCGGGGAGAGGAATCTTGTGAACATTACCGCAGTCTCTCTGGCAGCTTCAATGTTTTTGGAGGTGTTCGTTTGAGATTTCTGATGTATGTTGTAGCAGCTCTCTTACCCTTCCTTTTAAAGGGGTACGTCTCATGGCTAATCGGTCTCGCTCTGATTTACGCGACGATCTCAATTTCATGGGCGATACTTGAGAACGAAGGCAGGGTGAGCATGGGACACTCCTTTGTTGTTGGCTCGTCAGCGTACCTTTCAGCAATAACGTACTTGCTTTTTAACTCACTTGCAGCCGGCTTTCTGATTTCCATTCCTTTGAGCGCAATCCTCTTCTATATTCTCAAAAGAACAACTGGTAAAACGGCTTTTGTTTTCGCCACCTTTACGCTTTCGCTTCTATCCTACGTAATCGCCCCCTACATCGTTATCGGGGAGAGGGGAGGAGAAGAAGGATTTTTCATTTTACACGATCTACCATCCCTTCTCTTCTCATCCTTTTCCTTCGTAGCTTCTGCGATAGTGTTCGAGAGCTTTTTGAAGAGTAAGCTTGGCTACTTTGCGAGGGCTATAAAGTCAGATGAGCTCGCTTCGAGAGCTGTGGGAATTGAGGTCGAGAAGGTTAAGTTAACGACTTCGGTGATCTCCTCTGCGATAGGATCATTTGCGGGTTTGTCCATCGCCTTATACTTTTCCCACGTTTCCCCGGAAATCTTTTCCCTTGAGGTTAGCGTATTCCCCTTCATTTCTTACGTGGTAACCGGAGGGAGAAAGGAATACATAGCTTTCACCTCTATAGCCCTCTTCCTTATCTCAAGCTACCTGAACGCTCTGCTTACCGGAGCGCATCTTCTCTTGTATGCGATGCTTTTAATTTTCTCACCGAAGATTGGCGGGTGGGTGTATGCTAAAGGTCAGGAACGTCTCAAAGTCTAAGGGAAGAGTTATGATCCTTAAAAACGTGAGCTTCGACCTTGAGGATGGAGAAACCCTCGGATTGTTCGGACCGAACGGAAGCGGTAAGAGTACTTTAATGAAGATAATAGCCGGGATAGAAACTCCAAGCTGCGGAAAAGTCTTTCTTGACGATCTGGACGTGACAGCATTGCCTCCAGAAAAAATGGTCAAGCTCGGAGTAGTTTACGCTTTTCAAATTCCGAGAAACTTTAGGGAGATGACTGTTTTGGAAAACCTTGCAGTCGTTTTAATGAATTATCACAGCGTTGACGAATCCTTCAAGCTTGCGAGAAAGATGCTAAGAGACTGGGATTTAGATTACATAGCGGAGAGAAAAGTCGAGTTTATTTCCCACGGAGAGTCAAGGCTTCTTGAGATTCTGAAAGCGTATGCAACGAATCCAAGAGTTCTGCTTTTGGATGAGCCCTTTGCTGGGCTTGATGTGGAAAACGTCTTTAAAGTTAGGGAGAAAATAGAGAGGCTGAGGGAAGAGGGCTTGACGATGATAATAACCTCCCACAGAAGAAGGATTCTCTCAAACTTAGCTGATCGCTTTTTGAAGATGGAGGGTGGAAAAATTGTTGAAAGCTGAAAGAATAAGCTATCATGCTGACGGAAAGAAAGTTCTTGAAAACTGCCACATTGAACTGAGGAGAGGTGAAATCGTACTTTTACTTGGACCGAACGGAAGCGGAAAGACTACTTTTTTCAAGTGCATCGCCGGAATACTAAAACACAGCGGGAACGTTTTTGTCGATGGAGTTAATGCGAGTAAAATGAAGGCTCACGAGAGGTTCAGACTTGGTGTAGTTTACTCTCCAGAAAAAATGAGAGTTGCCGAGAACCTCAGCGTGAAAGAAAATTTGGCGATTACCGGAGATGTTAACGAGGCTGTGGAATTTTTTCCAGAATTAAAAAAGCTTCTAAAGTTAAAAGCCGGAAATTTAAGTGGAGGAGAAAGACAGCTTGTTGTTTTGGCAAGAAGTCTTATTTCGAAGCCGAAGTACCTACTCCTCGACGAGCCTTTTGCCGGACTCTCGGAAAAAGCTTTTGAGAGAGTTCTGAAAATTCTCGTAGAAAAATCTGAGGAGATGGGAATAGCGATTATAACCCATGAAAGGGTTGAAAGCGTTCTTCCGTACGTAACCAGGGTTTACAGCATACTCAGCGGGAAAATCGTAAGCGTAATTGAAGAAAACTTCGAAAAGGAGCTGAAAAGATATCTTCTCATTGATTAACCTAAGTTTTTCGGGAGTAGGCTATTATAGTTTGAGAACAAAGCTTCTTTGGTGGTAAGGTATGGTGAGTAAGGAGGAAGTAGTTGAGAAGTTGAAGAAGGTTATAGACCCTCACACGAGACAGAATGTTTGGGAGATGGGGTTGATCGAGGAACTTGAAGTTAAAGATAACGAAGTTCACATCACGTTCCGCCCTTCTTCGCCCTTCTGTCCTATAGGTCAGCAGCTTGCCTTCGCTATAAAGCGAAGCGTGGAAGATTTGGGGGTTAAAGCGAAAGTAAAGGTTACCGGATACGTGAAAGAGGAGGTGCTTAACAAGCTGCTCACGAAGTGATGGTTATGGAGAGACTTGACGTTAGAGGTTTACCTCATCCGGAGAGACCTCCTCTCGTCATGAAGAAACTGCAGGAGCACGGAGAATTGGAGCTGATAGTTGAGGTGGAACCTAAGCCGTTGATGGCTATGCTAAGGGAGAAAGGCTACGTTTGCGAGTCGAGGTTTGATGGGGAAAAGTGGATTGTCCGAATAAGGAGGGCTTGAACATGGTAGAGGTTTTGGACGTAAGGGGAATGGATAGGGATAAGAGGTTCAGTTTAATTCTTGAGAAGGTTCGTGAGGTAGGTAACTTGGATGTTATCATAGAGGCGAAGCCCGAAGCTTTAATAAAGAAACTTCACGATGAAGGGTATATCGTAAAGTATAAAGAAGAAGACGGATACGTAAAACTTGAAATAAGAGAGCCGGAGATCGTCCCGGGAAGCTGTCCAGGAGTGTCGACGATCTTCAGACCGTCCCTTGAAATCGTGAAATGTCCCTACTGCGGAGCTGACATCGAGAGGTGGACGGACGAGATAAAAGGAGTTTGCGAGAACTGTGGAAAGGAAGTGATATTCGAAATAGACAGCTGCGTAGAGTGGTGCAGCTATGCTGAAAAATGCTTAGGAGACAAGTACGAGGAGGTTATGAAGATACTCGCTGAAAAGAAGAGGAGGAAGGGAGGAATCGTCGACGTTACGAGGTACATAAAAGTGGAAGGTGATTAGTTATGATCTCTCCGGATATGACGGTTGCGGAAGTTTTAAGGAAAAAACCCGCTGCTAAAAGAGTTCTTTTTAAGTACGGGATTTGTGACTGTTGTGGAGGTAACGTGAAGATTAAAGATGCGGCGGAATTTAGAGGGTTAAAAGTGGAGGACCTTATCAGAGAGATAGAGGAGGTCTAAAATGAATTTAGCCTTGAAATTTTTATACTCCGCTCTGGTTTACTTGGTAGTAGCAGCTTTTTTGGGTATTCTCAACCTCTTCGGATTTTACTTCAAACCCGTTCACTCCCACTTAATGCTCGCAGGTTTTGTAAGCTTGACTATTGTAGGAGCGATGTATCAGATAGTCCCGACAATACTCGGAACGGAGTTGAGGGGAAAACCTCTTGCTGAAGGAAGTTTTTACCTCTTAAATCTTGGCACGGTGCTTTTGGCTCTCTCTATGCGCGGTATCGTGGATTTCTCTATTTCCGCAGCTGTTTACACTTTAGGAGCGATATTGTTTGCGATAGTAATCTTTCTGACGATCTCCTCGGCAAGGCTTTCTCCAAGCATAGCGGTCTGGTTTTTTGCCGCAGCCATAATCTATTACTTAGCTGGAGTAGTGTACGCGCTCTTAGCATTTTCGGGAATTCTCACCTTCAACATCCGTGTTCACGCTCACCTCTTGGCTGCAGGATGGATAGGATTAACGACCTTTGGAGGACTGTACGAACTATTTCCAATGCTCTCTCTGAGGAAGCTCAGAAGTCAGAAACTTGGTTGGGCGACATTCGTAATATCAAACGTCGCACTCGTTGGAATGCTCTACGGTTTCGCGTATTCAGAAAAAGCTCTGCTGATCTTCGGAACTCTCTTCGTCC
>NZ_WANY01000207.1:0-6175 GCF_015521575.1 Ferroglobus sp. | reverse complement strand
GTCCAGCATTCTGTCGATCATCTCCTTCACTTTGTCGTCAAGTTTTTCCTGAGGAACGACAGCGTTGACGATCCCCCACTCGTAGGCAGTCTTAGCATCTATTTCGCTGCTCATCATGACTATCTCGGCTGCCCTCTTCAATCCTATGTGCAAAGGCAACCATTGAGAGAGACCGCCGATAGAAGTCATCCCAACCCTCGGCCCGGGAGAGATGAACCTCGCGTTTTCGCTCGCAACAGCCAAATCGCATGCGCAGACGAACTCGAAACCTCCTCCAGCTGTAACTCCATTCACTCTCGCTATAACCGGTTTTCCGCAGTGCATTATCATGTCGAAAACTCTTCCGTAAATTTCTCCCCACTTCCAGAAGTCGGAAGGTTTCTTCGTGTACTCTTCAGCGTACTCATGCACATTACCGCCGGTGCAGAAGGCTTTGTCTCCCACACCGGTCAGGACTATAAACTGCACGTCGTCGTTCCACATAGCTCTCTCTATTGCATCGACCATCTCTCTAAGCGTGGTCAATGTGTAAGAATTGTATTCATGCGGTCTGTTTATTGCTATCAAAGCCGTATGCGTGTACCAATTTTCGTCGTAAATAATCTCTTTGTAGTCCGCCATGATAAGATGTTGGAGAGGGAAAATATAAAGTTTACGAATTAAAGCCAAAATTAATTGTTACCTTTACTTTGTAAAGATCTCTGTAAAGCTAACAATGCCGCTCCGTAAGCACCGATTATTTGAGGGTTGTCTGGGATGGAAATGCTGACTTTAAGCTCCTCCTCCAGAGCTTTTACCACTCCCCTATTTTTGGCGACTCCTCCTGTCATCACAACTCTCTCTCTAATCCCCACCTGCTTTACAATTCCAGCCACCCTTTTAGCTATAGCCCTGCAAACCCCTGCAACAACATCATAAACATCCTTTCCTTCAGCGAGCAAAGAGATAACTTCGCTTTCTGCAAAAACCGTGCAAACGCTCGTAATCTCAACTCTATTCTTAGCTTTAAAATACGCTTCCGAGAGCTCTTCAAGCGTTAAACCGAGAGTTGATGCCATTACCTCAAGGAATTTTCCAGTTCCAGCAGCACATTTGTCGTTCATCGCAAAGTTGATAACTCTCCCGTTTTCATCTAAGGCTATAGCTTTGGAATCCTGCCCTCCTATGTCTATAACAGTTCTGCAATCCGGGAAAATTTTTTTGACTCCAGTTGCATGGCAAGTTATCTCGGTAACTTTTTCATTCGCAAACTCCTCGGCAGCCAGATTTCTTCCGTAGCCGGTGGCTATTATGTATTCAACATCTCCATCGACTTTTTTCAAAGCTTCCTCAAGAGCAAGCTTGCCAACTTCTTTAATCTTCGCTCCAGTTTTAATTATGCTGTAGGAGAGAATTTCCCCTTTTTCATCTATTACGCAAGCCTTAGTCGTGTTAGAGCCTATATCCACTCCGGCGAACATCATAACAGAGCCTCGATAAACGCGTCTATTTTCGTTTTTGCCCTCTCAATAGGCATCATCCTCGGATCGCATTGGGGAGCTTCAAGGATCAAGCTTGGAACTCCAAGATCCTCTTTCAATCTTTCAGCAAGGGGATAAATTATCGCCGAGGTAATTCTGCATCCGGTGTTTTCGAGGAGTAAAGCCCCGTCTATATCAGCTTTTCTTGCAGTCTTTATAACGCTGTCCAAAAAGGAGTAATCGCAGTTTGTGAAGTGGAAGCTTCTCTTAGCCATGCTTCTGAAGGGGTCTTTTGCTTCAACTCTATGAACCGAAGCGTTAACATAGAGGTTGACCGGGAAATTTGCCCCTTTGCTTTCGCAGTACTGGTAAAGTTCGAGCGTGTGCCAAGGCATTATACCGAAAGTAAGAAACCTCAGCTTTTCCTCAGAAACTCCCTCCCTCTTCTTTACCCTCTCCTTTATTTTTTCGTAAGCCTTTTCACAGAACTCCAAGGCGTAGTCGCTGCCGAGGACGAAGAAGGCTATGAACACCAAATCACCTATCTCCCTCTGACTCCCGGGAGTTGGTTTAGACATCATCAGCTTTAAGATTTCTATGAGAAGCTCGGAAGTTTTCTCGGAAGTCTTAAAAACTTCCCTCATTCTCTCCTCATCAAACCCTCCAGCAATCCCCTCCATGAACTCGACAAGCTTCTTCAGCCTTGAGATCACGTATTCCAAGTAGATTTCATCAACCCATTCAGCATCTTTGGTTAGCTCATCCACATTCTTCAAAGAATCCTTCGTCCAGTAGGGATAATTGACGAAAAACCTCGGTACTTTGTAGTATCTGGCGAAAACTTCAGCCATCTCTGTATGAGCGACACACAAAGCCCTCGTTCCAACTATAAAGTCCGGCTTCGGCATTAAAGGCTTCGTAGCCTTTTCCGGAGAGATTATCGACCCTATGGTCGTCTTAAAGTAATCGCAGAGGAAATGGGAGTAACCAGAAGATATAGCTTCGTCTATTAAAGCTGCTGATGATCCTCTTGCCGCACAGTAAGCCGAATACTGCTCCGGAAAAGCTGAAACTACGTCGAAAACGTAAATCAATTCCGAAGGATGGAAGGAGAAAAACCAGCCTACAGGTCTGCCCTTTTTTAGTAGCTCCTCCTGTCTCGCTAAATGCTTCTTGAACAAACTTCTGTAAAGCTCCTTATAGCCGAGGGGATTCCACATCCTTTCACCTTCCGAAAGATTCGATAAAGGCTTCCACTCTCGTTTTGTACTGCTCAATACTAATCGGATACTCGTAATCCAAAACTAATACCGGAACGTTCAATTCTCTAACTATCCAGCTGCACTGATGTCCGCAGATCTCGCAACCCCTCTCCTTCATGAGAATAGCAGCTTCAGCTTCGCTCTTCTCGATCCTTCTGCTTATGAACTCGATCCTTTCGTCGATCGGCGAATCTTTAGCTGACATCGTGCATGAGCATATAGAAAAGTACCTCTTCGCAACGCTTTCAATGGAAGAGTCATCTACCAAGCCGGAGTAGTAAGCTGCGGAAGTGCAGAAATCATCGGAAACTATCGCCAAACCCCACTCTTCAAGATTTCTAAGAAAGTTCACATCAGTAAAATCCGTTCCAGAAACGTGGACTCTGATTTTGTAATCCTCTCTTCCCTCCCTCCGCTCGGCTTCTCTGTAAAAATCCCTCGCTATTTGCAAAAAGTCTTCCTTAAGCATTTGCTGGGAAATTAGCATTAAAGAGAGAAATTCGCTTCCGCTAACTTTCGGATTCTCCATGCTTCTCAAACTGTCTATTCTCGAACACAGGATTCTGTACTCATTGTAAATCTTCACTGAATCTCTAAGCTTCTTCTCATCAATATCCACTTTCAAAAAATTGGCGAGCTTTAAAGAAAACCTCTCCAGCTCGTCTTTAAAGAACTGGAAAGATAGCTCGTCCTTCACGAAAGGGAACTGGATGAGATAGGAAAAGTCAGGTTTAACATAAAAGGTGTAGGAAGAAAATAGATGGATTTTCGTGTCGTCGGTTGTTGAAGAAACAACGCCATCGACTTTGAAACCCCTCAGAGCGTCTTCCATAACTCCTCGTGAATAGCTGCACATCCAGCTTGGAAACTTCGCGTAAACCTCTTTGAATTCGTTAACTCCGAAGAGCCTTATTGGAACCGCTCCAAAAGCGTGAATTACCTCTTCTGGAACAGTGTTGCACATTGTCCCGATTATTTTCTTCCCTCTTCTCCTGTACTCTTCGATCTTCCTCCTTTCAACGAAAAACTCCTGAAAAATTTTTGAAATCATTTTACCCTCCACGCTTCTTTCTCTCCTCTTCCCTAAGAACTCTCCTGAGTATTTTTCCTACGGCACTCTTCGGAAGCTCGTCTCTGAACTCGACTATTCTCGGAATCTTGTAAGCTGCCAAGTGTTTCCTTGCAAATTCAATGATCTCCTCTTCCGTAACCTTTCCTTTGTACTCCGGCTTGAGAACTATGAAAGCCTTTGGCACTTCTCCTCTGTACTCGTCAGGAACTCCTATCACAGCGCACTCCAAAACGGCTGGATGTCTGTACAACACTTCTTCAACCTCCGAAGGATAGACGTTGTACCCGCTTACGATGATCATGTCCTTCTTCCTGTCGACAATGTAGATGTAGCCGTCCTCATCCATGTATCCAATATCGCCGGTGTAAAGCCATCCATCTCTTATCGCTTCCTTCGTTCTTTCCGGATCGTTCCAGTACTCTCTGATTATTTTCTTGCTTCTCAGAACGATCTCTCCAACGTTCTCCTCTCCCGGCGGAAGATCTTTACCAGTCTCCGGATCGATTATTTTAATCTCAACACTCGGCACTGGCATTCCAGCACTTCCAACTTTTATAACTCCATGAACGGGGTTGCTCGTTCCTATTATCGCAGCCTCCGTCAACCCCCACTGTTCGATTACTGTCGCATCTGGCATCAACTCCTTAACCTTCCTCAAAAGCTCTATCGGCACAGGAGCGGATCCGACACTAATCACCCTAACAGACGATAAATCTCTGTTCCTGACTTCCGGATGGTTCACTATTGCCACAAGATGAGTTGGGACGCAGTGGATCTGAGTAATTCTGTATCTTTCTACAGCTCTCAGAAATTCGCCAGCCTCGAAGTAAGGGAAAAGAACGACTGTTCCAGCGTTGTAGAAAACGTTCATGTTGCTCGTCCATATTCCGTTTCCGTGGAACATCGGCATCAGCCCTGAGAAAACATCTTTGCCCTTTCTCGCGTCAAGCACTATCGAAAATATCTTTGCATCAATCATCAGGTTTCTGTGGGTGTAAACAGCTCCTTTCGGTCTTCCAGTTGTACCGCCGGTGTATGTTAGAGAAGCAACATCTTCAAGGGAGACATCGAACTTCGCTGGCTTTGGATTCTTCTTCAAAAGTTCCGTGAAGAAGATAACCCTTTCGTCACTCTTCAGCTCCTCCTCATTCTTGTAGGGCAAAAACCTCCTTGAGGTTGGGGGCAAGTAGTCTTTCAAGCTCGTGACGAAAACGTATTCAAGAGGAGTCTTGTCGAAAACAGCTTTCACCCTATCGTAGAGAATGTCAAGAGTTACAATAGCCTTCGCTCCCGAATGATTGAGTTGGTACTCAAGCTCCCTTTCCGTGTACATAACGTTTGTGTGAACAGCTATCATCCCATTGCTCAACGCTGCAAAATAGCCGATGTTGAACTGCGGACAGTTCGGCATGAAGAAGGAAATTCTGTCCCCCTTTTCCAGATAATCCGAAAAAGCGTTAGCAACCCTCAAAACCTGATCGAAAAATTCCCTATACGTTAAGGTGTGTCCGTAGTAGATTATAGCATCCTTGTCAGCATACTCCTTTGCAACTTCAGCTAACATCTCTGGCGGAGTTTTGTCAGGCTCTTCGATATCCTCCGGCCACCCTATGTATTTGTACCATCTCTTCCAAATCATCCAAACCACCTTTTACATTTTTAAACGATTATCAGTTATTTTCTAAAACTTGTAAAGGTAATTTATAAGCTTTACGCAACTTTGTAAAAGTTAGCTGCGTTGCACAATACTCTTGACTCTGTGCCACATTCCCTCTGGGAATAGCAAAGCGACTGCTATCAAAATTGCGTAAAGCACGATTTCGTCGTTTACAAAAGCACCCTGCGGAATCATCGTCTTTAGGAAGAGGTTCTTCAGCAAGTAAATTATAATCCCACCAATCAGAGGACCGTAGAGAGTTCCAAGCCCTCCAAGGACTGCGGAAAGAATTATCATAAGCATTAACGGAATGTCATACAAATCCGGACCGGCTGTTATTCTATAGAGAACCATCGTTGCTCCGGCAATTCCAGCAAAGAAAGAACTTATCATGAAAGATAAAACTTTGTACTTCACAACATCTATTCCCAAAGCTTCAGCCAGTTCCTCATCATCCCTAACCGCCATGAATCTGTAGCCCAAATCGCTTTTGACGATGTACCGCATAGCCAAAAAACAGATCAGAAAGATCGCAAAGGCTATGTAATATCTAACCACAGGAGAAGTCGATAATGCTCTTTCCAAACCAATTGAAAAACCTTCTTCTCCACCGAAAACGTCTGAAAAGACGTAAACGCTCTGGATAAAAACGAGAGGGAGAATTGCCGTGACTAAAGCGAAGTAGTACCCTTTCAGCCTCAGAGTTATGAAACCTATAGCAGCT
>NZ_WANY01000206.1:0-12566 GCF_015521575.1 Ferroglobus sp. | reverse complement strand
GTTCAGCAGCGGATGCAAATCGATTGGAAGGAGTAGGTGGACTTTCATGCGGCTTCTGTACCTGAAAATTGAGATTGCGGCAGCGAATATCATGATAGAAACGATTAAGGAAATTATCCCGAATTCTGCGTAGGTGAGCGTGGGCTTAATCGTAATCTCAATATGTTCCATGAGAACCCAGGAAACGGCGATATACGTAAGGATGTTGAGAAATTTTTCTGTAGGTGTGATTTCGAATCCTATCTTTAAGAGGAGCCAAACGAGTAAAACTATTGCTGCGGGAACGTACAAAACCGCGACGGCAATCAAATGCGGCAACGTGATGGAGAATTTACCTACAACGAGTCCGATGAAAATAAGTAGGTAGATCAATCCGATGAAGAGCAGTAGAATACCTATTCCCAACGAAAGGGCGTTCCAGTACTGATTAAGGAGGGAAACTTTTTCGTGATTGTAGGAATTTAAAACGAGTAGTCCTATTACAGACACAACCAGTAACACTAACGACACTAATAGAAAGCTCATGAAGACATAACAGTAGAATAACATGTATTAATTTTTCTATTGTGTTAGTTCCGAAATAAGAACACTCATTTCTCAAGCTTTTTAATCTCGGCTTCCGGAGAACAGATTCCACCATTTATCAAATGGTACTTGCAGTTGAACCTCTCACACATGTAAATCGGAATTTTGAATTTCTTTTTCCAACACCAAATTAGCTCTGCCATGGTCGGTAATTCTTTCTCACGTACTTAAAATGTTGGCGTTAAAGTTAGCTACTGTCATCTGAGATTTGCATTTTGAGAACTATCGTAGTTCTTCTTCCGCGATTTTAGCATCCTCAGAGATTGCAGAAAATAGTTTAATTTTAACTTGAAAACTTGTGAAAGCTTGAACTACACTCTTTTGACGAGACTTCGAAGGAGTTCGGCATTATGAAGTAATTTGTCGCTTTGGAATCTGAAGTGGAGGATATGTCGAAGCTGAAGGGAATTAACACTGATCGTAATTAAAAGCGTTCTCGAAAGAGATGTAAATCGTCTCCAACCTTTAGCGATTTCGTTGAAACGAAGCTAAGAGAACGCAAAGCTGTCAATAAAAGTTAGCGGGCCCGGCGGGATTTGAACCCGCGATCTGCAGCTTAGGAGGCTGCCGCCTTATCCTAGCTAGGCTACGGGCCCTTCTCGTAGCGGCTCTTTATTTTACTGATTCTCCAAGATTTTAATCTTTTTTGGATGTTGCTGACAGTACATCCAAGATGCTTATAAACGTTATCCATGAAGGCAGCATAACTTTGCAATTTTTAACGACCATTTTAAGAAAATTATTGAAGTGGGATTCTCGCTATTGGATAACCCAAGCCTTGGAAAGCTGCCTTAACGAGCTTTCCTGAAGGAAAGATCGATATGACTACCTCTTTTGGAACTTTATCTGATGGATACGTGAAGAGACACAGGCTCGTATAGCTTTCAACGCTCGTGTTCGTGTCAAAGCCGCAGGCTTTGTCGCTTTCAAGGGCGAAGTTCCAAGGAGCAACGAAACCATCTTCGAAAGCAATCCTCGGCTCGACTTTAGTCAGTGTAACCTCTTTATATCCGGGGATTGGTACGCCGAAGAGTATAAAGAAGAGGTTTGTCCTGACGTTGACTTGGGGAGGAGCTACGCCGGATTCATCGCTTTTTTCGAACTTGACCCTTAGAATAAGCACATTGGCGTCGCTAATCTTTATGAATTTTTCTCCTTTTTCACCTGAAGGATTGTACTTGCCGAACTCGGCTGAGTAAACTTTTCCACCGTACTCGACTCTTTTACCTTCCGCTACGACCTCTACGGATACTCGATAATTATTGAACGTCAGTTCATTAACGAGTGGCGCGCTTTGATATTTTTCGAGCAAAACCTCTTTTTGACTTTCAAAGCTTTTGTACCTCACATCGTACATTTTCAACTTTACTTCTTCTTCAGCTTCCTTCTTTTCCGAACAGCCGAGCAGTAGTAGAGGAAGAATTAAAGCTATTAACAATGTTAGTCTCATGAAATTTTGTAAAATCTGAATCTTCTTAAGCTTTACTTTAATTGATGTTAGTCAATAAATAATAAACCAATGAAAAAATTAACCCTCTTCAACCTCTTTCATCATGTGCTTTCTTCTTTCTTTAGCTGTATATCCCGTCAAATCTTCAAGGAATTTGTTGTACTTTTTTATAGTTTCGAGGGCTACATCGTCGGGAACGTTTTTGTTCGTTTTCGTCTCGACGTAGAGTTTTTTGTTCTCGATCCATGCTACCATTTCTTCCATAGCCCCGAAACTCACGATGTACTTGTCTCCGTCTTTCTTAAATTCCCCGAAGTGTTTTTTCAGCATCTCTTCAAGCCTTTCCGTTGTGGCTTTGTAACCTCTTTTGAACTTGTACTCCCTCATGCTCGAACATCTGACAAAAGATAAATATCTCTTTTCATGAGGTTTGTTCATGGAGGTTGAAAGCGAAATCATAGTGGAAAAGCTGGAAGTTGAAAAACCCCTCCTAATAACGAGCTTTCCGGGAATAGGTCTTGTGGGGACGATAGCAAGCGGTCACATGATCCTTGAATTGAAATTGGAGCAAGTCGGCGTTCTTGAGTCAAGGTACCTTCCTCCCGTTGCAACTCTATACGAAGGCATAGTCATGCCCCCAATTAGGGTTTACGAGCACAAGGATTACAATTTCGTTTTGATTCACTCCGACATTCCAGTAGTTCCTCAACTTTCCTACGACATAAGTGCAGCAATTCTCGACTGGGCGCAAGAAATAAATGCAAGCAGAATCTTGACTTTAGCTGGAATAGCGACGTTTGAAGAAAGCAAAAGAGTTTTTGGAGCTGCAACGAAAAAGGAGTTGCTTGAGGAAATAAAGAATTACGTTGAAATTTTCAGGATGGGGACAATAAGTGGTGTTGCCGGCAGTATACTCGTTGAATGCGTTGCGAGAAATGTTGATGGCATAGCTTTGCTCGGAGAGACAGTGGGATTCAACCCAGACCCCAGAGCCGCTGCTGAAGTAATTAGAGTTATGAACAAGCTGTTCGACTGGGACATAAGCGTGGAGAGGCTTGAGAAGGAGGCTGAGATGATAGAGGCTCAAATGCAAAAGCTTGCCGAACAGACGAAGGCTCATGAATTAAAGAAGGAAGAACTTCCGATGTACGGGTGATAGGATGAGGTGCTGGATTCTAACCGGGATATCGAGAAGAGTTATAGATGACATAATCTCTGGATACACGAGAACGATAGAGCTTAGAAGTGCTCACAACGTTTCGATAGCAATTAAAGCCGAGGTAGGGGACTGTGTTCTCTTAACACCGGCAAGGTTTTACGAGCTTGATAAAGGAATAGTCGGTTTGATAGCCGAGGTTGTTGGGAAGGAAATACATTCCCACTCGATAGTCTTCGCCAAGGAGGGATTTGTCGAAGAAAGCGAAATGACTGCCGTGAGACTAAAGCTTAAACCGAGGGGAATTGGGAGAATCGTTGCGGTGAGAAAGAAAGAGTTGCTTGGAGAGGTGGAGGGAGAAGTTGTGCAGATAGAGTATTTCTCGGCAAGGTGATTTCATGGGCGTATACAAAGTAAAAGTGGATGGAAGAGAGCTTGTTGCAAATGTCGAAAGAATTTCGGCTAATAAGTTTAAAGTTGAAGTTGCCGGGAAGGTCGTTGAGGTGGAGCTTGAGAGCAAAAAGTTCGAGCTTCCAGAAGTTAAGCATGTGTTGATCCACGAATTTCACGAAACTAAGAGGGAGATAGGGAAGATTCAGAGCAGCGGCAATGCTGTGACTGCAACAATTCCCGGAACTGTCGTTAAGCTGCTCGTTTCGGAGGGGGAGAAGGTGAAACTTGGAGATCCCCTACTGATACTTGAAGCTATGAAAATGGAGAACGAAATTGTGTCGCCAAAAGACGGAGTTGTGAAGGAGATAAGGGTTAGGGAAGGTGAGAGGGTAGAGACTGGGCAGGTTTTGATGGTAATAGACTGAAAGCTCGGAAATTTTTAGGAGGTGCGAAAGAAGCGTTAATCTATCTTCCTTCCCCTCTTTCAGACAAGCAGTTAATGATTGGGAAATTGCAGCATTCACGCTGAGTAATGGTTTGGTGGAGAATAAATTTTAGAGTTTTGAAGACCAAAACGTACTTAACTCCTCACTTGCTATAGTGGTGATAAAAATGTTCAGCAGTCCGGGAGTTTGGAGGGAGTTTTTCGAAACGTACTATAGAGATGAGATTAACAAACTCGCTGGAAAGAAGCTTAGCGGAGTTAGGGGAAGCATTTACGTTGACGTAACGAGGGACCTTTTAATTTTCCGGGAAGGAAAGCTCGCGGAAGAGCTTTTCGAGAATCCGGAAGTAGTTATCTCTCACGCTGAGCAGGGATTGGCTTCGGCTGAAAACATATACGACGTTAGCTTGGAGGGCTGCAAAGTCAGGTTCGTAAATCTTCCTGCATCGCGAAGAATCCTCATAAGAGATTTGAGAGCCGAGCACATATCCAAGTTTGTTTCGATAGAGGGGATAGTTCGAAAAGTTACCGAAGTCAGACCGAGGATAGTTAAAGCTCTGTTTATCTGCACGAACTGCGGTAAGGAATTGTTGGTCGATCAGGAGGAGAACGTAATAAAACCCCCCTCCGAGTGTAGGGCTTGTCATTCAAAAGGTAGATTTTTACTTATTCCTGAGAAAAGCGTTTCCGTTGACAGTCAGAGGGTAAAAATTCAGGAATATCCTGAAAATCTTAGGGGAGGGGAACAACCCCAAATAATTGACGTTCTGCTTGAGGAGGATATTGCTGGAGAGGTAAATCCCGGGGATAGGGTTATAATAAACGGAATAGTCAAAGCTGTTCCGAGAGGGTCCGGAAAGAAACTCGTTCACATGGATCTTCAGATTTACGGGAATTCGGTTGAAGTTCTCCAGCAGGAATATGAGGAATTTGAAATTACCGAGGAGGATAAGAAGAAGATACTTGAGCTGAGCGAGGACCCGAACATATACGATAAAATCGTTAGAAGCATAGCCCCGTCGATTTACGGATACGAGGACATAAAGCTTGCGATAGCCTTGCAGCTTTTTGGTGGCGTGCCGAAGAGACTTCCGGATGGGACGGAGATAAGAGGAGACATTCACATTCTTCTTGTCGGAGACCCGGGTGTTGCTAAATCGCAGCTGCTCAGATATGTTCACAGAATAGCTCCCAGAAGCGTTTATACGACGGGAAAAGGTACCACAACTGCGGGATTAACAGCTACGGCAGTGAGAGACGAAGTTGACGGAAGATGGACGCTTGAAGCCGGAGCTTTAGTTTTAGCTGATAAGGGTATAGCTCTTGTAGACGAAATCGACAAGATGAGGAACGAGGATAGATCGGCTTTGCATGAAGCTATGGAGCAGCAAACGATAAGCGTTGCTAAAGCCGGAATAAACGCGACGCTGAAGGCAAGATGCGCTTTGCTTGGAGCTGCAAATCCAAAGTACGGGAGGTTCGATAAGTACACTCCAATAGCCGAACAGATTGATCTGTCACCAACCCTACTTTCAAGGTTTGATTTGATTTTCGTGATGACCGACGATCCAGACGAGGAGAGGGATGCAGCTTTAGCCAAACACATCCTCGAAACCCACGAGCTTGGAGAAAAGCTTGCGAAATTCAAGAACGTTGTTGCTTCGGGCTTGAGCAAAGAAGCGTTGGAAGTCGAATCTGAAAAAGTTAAGCCATTAATAGAGCCGGAGCTTTTGAGGAAGTACATAGCCTATGCGAAGAGGACGGTGTTTCCGGTTCTAACGGAGGAGGCTAAGCAGAAGATAATAGAGTTCTATCTCAGCATGAGGGGCAGAATAAAGGAGAACTCCCCCGTTCCTATAACAGCGAGGCAACTTGAAGCTTTGATAAGGCTTGCTGAAGCGTCTGCAAGAATAAGGTTGAGCGACAAGATAACGGCTGAGGATGTGGAGAGGGTCATTAGGATAACGAAGAGGAGTCTGGAGCAGATAGCCATAGATCCAGAAACCGGAGAAATAGATATTGATTACGCCTTCAGCGGCACATCGAAAAGCCAGAGAGACAGAATTCTCACGATAAAGAAGATAGTCGAAGATTTAGAGAAAGAGTTCGAGAAAGGAGTGCCTGAAAAGGAAATTCTTGAAGAAGCTGAGAAGAGGGGAATAGATAAAGCAAAGGCAAGGGAACTTTTGTACAAGATGAGGGAGAGGGGAGAGCTCTACTGTCCGAGACCTGATCACTACAGAGTTGTGCACAGCTACTAAAAAAATAATTTAGATTAGCTCAAATTTAGTTCCGTAGTAGATTATTCCGTCCTCCCCCTCTTCCGAGTACTTCCTGAAAACGGCTCTAACCCTTCTTCCTATTTCAACTTCCTCTGGCTTGCAGCAAATTTGGGCAGTTACCACTGCTCCGCAGTCGAGTTTGACCAAGCCGACAACGTAGGGTTTTTGAAGCTTGAAGTCATCTGGAGCGTCGTGAACGACCGTGTAGCTTAAAATCGTCCCTTCACTTCCGAGCGGCACCTCTTTTATCGAACCCTTTCTTCTGCACTTCGGACAGAGGTTTCTTGGGGGGTGGTAGTACTCTCCGCAGTTCTCGCAGTAGCTTCCCACGAGCCGATATCTGTACTTTATCTTCCTCCAAAATCTCGGAAGCAAGATTTCACCTCCTCAAAATTGAAACTACTGCCGTTGCGCCAGTTCCTCCTAAGTTCAGAGCCAAGCCCGTTTCAGCGTCAACAATACCGTCCCTCAAAATTCTAACGAGATCGACTATCTGCCTAACTCCAGTTGCTCCGGTTGCATGACCGCAAGCTTTCAGTCCTCCGGAAACGTTCACCGGTATTCTTCCTCCAACTTCTGTCTCACCTTCTCTTATCATCTTAGCTCCCTCTCCTTTTTCGCAGAATCCTAAGTCCTCGTAAGCTATTATTTCCGCTATGGTAAAGCTGTCGTGCACCTCAGCGACGTCAACATCTTTCGCTTCAATTTTTGCAAGCTTGTAGGCTTTTTTCGCCGCCATTTTAACGGCTTTAAAACTCGCCAAATCTTTCCTGCTTTGGAGAGATAGGTAATCGCTTGCCTGAGTAACAGCTGAAACGTAAACTGGCGTGTCAGTGAGCTTTTTAGCGATTTCCTCACTCGCCAATATAACCACCGCAGCCCCATCGCTTATCGGAGCAGAGTCGAGAACTTTTATCGGCTCCGCTATGTAGGGGGATCTCAAAACGTCGTCGACACTAATTTCTCTTCTAAACTGGGCTTTAGGATTTTTTACAGCATTTTTATGGTTTTTTACGCTCACGAGAGCCATGTCCTCTTCTTTCGTTCCGAACTCTTTCATGTGAACTCTTGCTATGAGCGCATACAGAGCCGGAAGGGTGGCTCCAACGAAGTACTCCCACTCTCTGTCCGCTGAAGAAGACATGATGTCTATCGCAAGCTCCGCACCAACGTCCGTAACTTTCTCCGCTCCAGCAGCAATAGCGACGTCGTAAAGCCCGGAAGCTACGGCGAGATAAGCCTCTCTGAACGCAACCCCGCCGCTTGCGTCGGCAGCTTCCACTCTTACAGAAGGAATCCCAAGCTCAGCCAGTCCGGAGTAATCTGCTATAAGCGCTCCTATGTGCTCCTGAGCTAAATACCTCCCTCCGCTCATGTTTCCAACGTAAATCGCTTCTATTTCCTCTCCGGAAATGTTTGCATCCTCCAACGCCTCGACTCCCGCTTCGATCACTATGTCTCTGAAACTTTTCTCCCACAGCTCACCAAACCTGCTCTGTCCGATTCCAACAACGGCAACTCTCCTCATCTTCACACCATCCTAATCTTCTTTCTCAGCTTTGCGTAAAGTCCGTAGTCTATGTATCTCGCTCTCTCAATCTTCTCCCAAACTTTCGGCTCCCTCGGATAGCTTTCGATGTTTTCGGTGACTTCAAAGATGAAAGCATCACTACCGGCGCCGCTTCCGAAAGAGGTCAGAAGTATTCTCTCTCCCGGTTTCGCAACGTCAAGCACAGCCGAGAATCCGAGGAGGGAAGATCCGGAATACGTATTTCCGATTCTTCTGACGACAAGTCCTTGCTCTATCTGTTCCGAGTTGAATCCGAGCATTCTCGCAACTCTCGTTGGGAACTTCCCGTTCGGCATGTGGAATACTGCATAGCTGAAATCTTCAGGTGAGAGGTTGTTTCTTTTCATAATCTCTTTCGCAGCCGTGTAAACGTGCCTGAAGTAGGCTGGCTCTCCGGTAAACCTACCTCCGTGACTTGGATAGGGCATTCCTTCTCTTCTCCAAAAATCTGGAGTGTCGGTCGTGAAGCTTAGGGTGTCCTTAACTTCCGCTATTGTCTCGTTTTCTCCTATTATGAAAGCGGCACCTCCAGAAGCTGCCGAATATTCGAGTGCATCTCCGGGAGAACTTTGACTTGTGTCTGCTCCTACCGCGAGTCCATACTTTATCATCCCGGCTTTAACCATCGCCACGCAAATCTGCATTCCGGCAGTTCCGGCTTTACAAGCGAACTCTAAATCTGCGGCATAGCAGAATCTGTTAGCTCCTATAGCCTCCGCAACTATCGTAGCTGTCGGTTTTACCGCATAAGGATGACTTTCGGATCCGACAAAAACTGCTTTGATCTCTTCGGAGGGTATTCCGCATCTTTTTAAAGCCTCCCTTGATGCTTCAACCGAAATAGTGGCTGTATCTTCGTCGATATCCGCAACGGCTTTTTCGTAAACCCCCAAACCGCTTTTTATACTTTCAGCATTTTCCCCCCAAATTCTTGCTATCTCTTCCGCTTTTATTCTATAAGCGGGAATGTAAGTCCCGTAGGACACTATTCCGACCAATTCACTCACCCCCGAGTCTCTTGAGCTTATCAACGATTAGTGATACTGGCATCTCCGTGAGGATGACGTCTATTTTTTCAATTTCCGCTATTTTTCTCGCTATCTCATCGAGCTTGTGGCTGTTCAACCCTTGCAAAACCACGACGGAGGGTTTCAGATTCCCAACCTTTATCGCAACCATCGGCGACCTTCCGGTCGTGACTTGAGTGAAAACGAGAGCTCTTTCGCTCGTTAATCCGAAAAGGCGGTAGAAGTCGTAGGACGTCATAGTTAAGATGGCTTTTATGCTATCTATAACCGTGTATCCGTTTGCTTTCCTGTTGAAATTTATTATCAGCTCTCCGTTTAAAACCTCCGCAATTTCCGCAGAGGAAACGCTCCTTGAGTACTCGTTTATGTCTATTATCGCATCGATTTTCATTCCGAGGAGGTCTCTGTACTTGCTCAGAGTCCTCCAGCCTCTCTCTTTGTCGATCTCTATCAGAGCGTTGACGATCTTTTTCACAAAAGTAACTCCCGGAGATTTCCTCCTGTCGCTTTCGTAGTCGCTTATGACAGAAGCTGTTATTCCGAGCTTTTCCGCAAGCTCCCTCTGGGATATCTCAAAAATGTTTCTCCACTTTTTTATGCAGTTTCCGGGATTTTCTGAGAGGACGATATCTCCAGCTATGTGCTCTGCAAATTTTCGTGCTATTTCATCCATAAATTTAATTTAATACTCGGGTATTTAAATTTAACCATTAACGTTCTCTTTATCGTCAATCAACGTTTTGTAGTAACTGTAGATTTCCTCCCCGAGTTTTGACAACTCGTCAATTCCACTTTCGTAATTACCTTTGTAGAATTCCGCCATAATCTTTCCAAGCCTTTTAAGAAGTTCGTCGAAAAATTTAACGTCGATAAGAACTTCTTCTTTATTTTCGATGGATTTAACGTGTTTTTTTAACCATTCGGACACAGAAAAATTTTTAACACTGCCGCTTCAAAATTATTTTGCCTAAAATTCTGACGGATTGACTTGGCTTAGCGGGGTGATGCTTATGAAAATTTGGTTGATCGGTGCTTACGGAATAGTTTCTACAACTGCCATGGCCGGTCAGAAAGCCATAGAAAAAGAGATAATCGACAAAACTGGATTAGTTTCGGAACTGCCTCAGTTTGAAGGAATAGACAAATACGCTCCTTTGAAAATTGACTTTGGTGGACATGAGATAAGACCGAAGAGCAACGCTTACGAGGCGCTTTTGGAGCACTGGGAAGCGAACAAACACTTTGACAAAGACATACTCGAAGCTGTAAGAGAGGACTTAGAAAAAATCGTCGCAAAGAAAGGTACGGCTATAAACTGTGGAGAAGGGGTTAAAGCCTTGGGAGAACTTGAAACGCTTGAAGATGAGAACAAAACTCTTGGGGAGATAGTAGATCAGCTGTCGAAAGACATGAAAAGCTTTGCCGACGAAGAAACTGTCGTTATAAACACAGCTTCAACTGAACCGATGATAAGGTACGAGGAGAAGTACCACGGCTCCTTAGATGGATTCGAGAAAATGATAGAGGAAGATAAAAAGGAGTACGCTTCTGCAAGCATGCTTTACGCTTATGCTGCTTTGAAAAACCGCTTACCCTACGGGAACTTCACCCCCAGCGTTGGAACGAACATTCCAGCTTTAAAAGAGCTTGCTATCGAAAATAAAGTTCCTCACGCTGGAAACGACGGAAAAACAGGGGAAACTCTCGTAAAAACAACCCTCGCTCCTATGTTCGCCTACAGAAACCTTGAAGTAGTTGGATGGATGAGCTACAACATTCTTGGGGACTTGGATGGTCTCGTTCTGAGCTTCAAGGAAAACAAGGAGAGCAAGGTTATAAGCAAGGACAAGGTTCTCGAGAAAATTTTCGGTTACTCTCCCTACAGCATAACCCAGATAGAGTACTTCCCCTCCCTTGTGGACAACAAAACGGCTTTCGACTTCATCCACTTCAAAGGATTCATGGGCAAACTCATGAAGTTCTACTTCATTTGGGATGCTATCGATGCCATCGTTGCAGCTCCCCTCATCATAGACATAGCTCGATTTCTAATATTCGCGAAGAAGAAGGGAATGTACGGTGTTATCAAAGAGCTGGGCTTCTTCTTCAAGAGTCCCATGGACACGAATGAGGTTAACACTCACAAGCAGTTCGAGATTCTTGTTAACTGGTTCCAAGAAAATAAGTAGTTTCGATTTTTTTAACCGCTTTTCTAACTTCCTTCGACTATTGACGGAATTTTCGTAGGTGCTCGTAAGAAGCAAACTTTACCGTCGGGGCAAGGTATTTATATTATTTAAAAAGTTTTTGATTGGGGGTTACAACTATGAAAGATTACAAAATAAAAATCGAGAATGTCGTCGCTTCTACGCAGATTGGGGAGAACATAGATCTGAACAAAATCGCAAGGGAGATAAAAGATGCGGAATACAAGCCAAAACAGTTCCCGGGATTGGTTTTGAGGACGAAGGATCCGAAAGCGGCGGCTTTGGTTTTCAGGAGCGGTAAGGTTGTTTGCACCGGCTCTAAAAGTGTCGAAGATGCAAGAAGGGCTGTGAAGCAAGTGGTTAACATAATAAAGTCCCTTGGCATCGAAGTGTACGACGATCCAGATGTGAGAGTGCAGAACATAGTAGCTTCTGCGGATCTCGGAGTCGATTTGAACCTAAACGCTATAGCCGTTGGGTTGGGATTGGAGAATATAGAGTACGAGCCTGAACAATTCCCCGGACTCGTTTACAGATTGAAGGACCCGAGGGTTGTTGTTTTAATCTTCGGTTCGGGTAAGATGGTTATAACTGGGGGCAAAAAGCCAGAGGACGCTAAGAGGGCTGTTGAGAAGATTTCCGAAGAGCTGCAAGCTTTAGGATTGATGTAAGTTTTCTCAATTTTTATATCTTTATTGTATGTATTTTCTCGCAACTTCCGTATGTCTTCTCTCCCATTCCGATAGCATTTCAAGCGTGTTCTTTACGATTTCCACTTTTTCCTTTTCCACATCTAAGGGCACTGCTGAAACTAATTTCGCCAAGTGTTTGTAGAATTTTTCAGCCCAAATCTCGTAGTTTAATATTTCGCTGAACATTTCGCTCAAGAAGTCTCCTGAGAAGTTTATTTTGCACTCCGTGAACATCTTTGAGTACTCTCTAAAATCTTTAATATCGAAGCCGAGTACTTCGACGATTTCCTCTATTATCGTTCTATGGAGCTCGTTGTCTTTAATTAGCGAGAAAACATCGTTCCAGACTTCATCGTCGTGGACGTAAAGCAAAGCTTCTGAAAGCAAATTCGCTTCGAAGTATTCAGCGGCATAAGCTCTGGCTAAGAGGGATGCAACAGCTTTATTCATATCTCCAACGAGCAGCTTTTTGTGCTCCATCATAACAATAATTGTTACTACTCAATAGAACTTAAGTGTTTCCCTAACGGGTGTTCGGGAATTACTTGTAGAGTATTATGTACGCCATAACGCCTCCGGTTAATATCGAAGCTAAGATCACGATGTGCCTCGACTCCTTTGTTGCAAGCTTTATGTAGTGGGCGTACAGGTAAAGCATCGCTGAAAACATCGCCCAAGCTATGAAGAATAACAACGGACTGACTTCCTTTTCCGCCATGTTTGAAATGTTTGAGTAAACCCTTTTTAAGTTTTAGCTC
>NZ_WANY01000205.1:0-4255 GCF_015521575.1 Ferroglobus sp. | reverse complement strand
TTTGAACGATCTGTTCAAAGAGATAGAAAAGAGCCCGTTTAAGAGAGTGCTCGAAGACGTGAAAGTAGTAAATGCAGAGGAGAAGAGGAGGATTATGGAAAGTTACGGAGAGAGGAAAGTCGTAACCATAGGAGACAGCATTTCGGATGTGGAAATGCTCAGGGCTGCGAGGGAGAAAGGTTTAGCCGTATCCTTTAACGGAAATAGATATGCCGTTAGAGAGGCAAACGTTATAGTAGTAAGCGAGACGGCTTTGAGTGAGGCGATGATCGTGGACCTATTTTTGAGAAAAGGATTTGAGGCTGTGAAAAATTACGAAAATTCCGAGCACGAGCTTCTTGACGAAGTTATGGGAAAGACGGAAATTTACTTCGAAGCGAGCGAAGATGTTATAGAGAAATCTGAGAAAATGAGGAAAAGACTTAGAGGAAAGGTGGGTGAGCTCGGATGATAGTTGGATTCGGAGCTTTAAACCTCGATAAGATTTACCTCGTCGACAAAATACCAAGAGAGGATGAGGAAGGGTTCGTCATAGATGTGGAGTTTCATCCGGGAGGAAGTGCTGCTAACACCATAGCCGGATTAGCAAGCTTTGGGGTGAAAACCGGGTACATAGGAAAGGTCGGCAACGATGCCGAAGGAGAGATTCTCGTCGAAGATTTCAGAAGGAGGGGAGTGGACTTATCTGGAGTGATAAAAAGTGAGGGAAGGAGCGGACAAGCGCTTATCTTCGTAGATAAAAGTGGAAATAGAGCAATACTCGTCGATCCCGGCGTGAATGACACGATAAAGTTTGAGGAAGTGAACAGGAAGCTCATCGACGAGGCTGAAATCGTGCACATGACCTCTTTTATATGTAAGAACGGTGTTGATTCCTTGGAAAGTCAGAAGAAGGTTGCAAAGATAGCAAAAGCAGTTAGTTTCGACCCCGGCTTACCGTACGTTGAAAGAGGGTTTGAAGAGATGAGAGACATAATAGAGCATACAACGATTCTTCTTCCGAATAGAATGGAGCTTGAAAAGCTTGTAGGAAAAAATTTCAGAGAGGCTGCCAAGGAAATGGTTGAGGAGGGAGTGAAAGTGGTTGCTGTTAAACTCGGGGAAAAGGGCTGCTACGTGACGGATGGAAAGGAGGAGTACTTCATCGAGGCTTTTAAAGCCAACGTTGTCGACACCACTGGAGCTGGCGACGCTTTCAACGCTGGCTTTCTCTACGGCTGGATAAGGGGAAAAAGCTTGGAGGCTTGCGGAAAGCTCGGAAATTACGTTGCTTCGAAGATAGTCGAAAGAGTTGGAGCTAGGAGTTACGAAGGAATCGATCCAGAGAGGTTTGTCTGAAGATCATTTTTCTCCAATCTTTGTTCCATGTTAATTTCTCGGCATAGCTCAACGCCTGAGATAAGCTTTCGAATTTCAGCGGCTTAGATTTCATAGCTTTTCTAACCCCCTCTTCAACAACCCACACTCCGAGGGGATATCTGTACTCCGGAGTGATTTCTCTAACAACAAGAATCCCCGCTTGTCTTCTCACTTCTTTAAGGTATTCGAGAACTGGTAATCTTGCAGCATAATAACCTCCAGAAAGCTCCGAATACTTCTTTTTCTTTCCTATGCTTTCAGAATCAACACCGATCCACGTTCTTTCGGGACTCCAAAAGCTCTCTTCGATCCATATCTCCACAAGCTGGAAAAAGTACTTAGACGGATAAACAATCACAACAAATCTGTTTCCAAAGTGCTCGTAGAAGAAAAGATTTACTTCGTTGATTGTATCAAAATCTCTTATCTCCTCCTTTATCCTTTCTCCAAGAATGTCGTGAACGGCTGTTACGCTCCACCTCGTCGGAACGAGTTTCTTCTCAACTCCAAGAATTCCAGCTGAGAAAACTCTCTGGATGTAGTGAGTCGGAAAGCCCTTCTCAAACAGCCTATAGACTGCCTCATTAGCTTTGACTTCATCGTACCAGAACTTTTCCACAATTTTAGGCAGCTTGGGGTTTTCCGCAAGCTTCAAATTTTCTATTCTCGCTGAAACTCCGGCAGGATTTACGATCTCATCGAACAGCGGCTTTCTAACAACCTTTTTCACATCCGCCTCCACATCAAAGTACTTCTTAGCCGCAGCTATTTCCTGAATCTTCAGAACGTACTCGTCGAAGTTTCTGACATTTATTCTCCTAACTCCCCTCGCAACGTTCATCCTCATTCTCAAAACGTCCTCAACTTTTCCGCTCCAAGAAGAGGGGTTATCGTAAAGTTCCGGATTTCCGGAAAAAACGACAAGAGGACCGGCGAAAACTTTAGGGTAGCCTATTCTTCCGATAAAAATTGATGGAGGTGTTGGATCCTCTATTTTATTCTTTACCGGCAGATACGCTACGCTTATCGATTCGAGAAGTTTGCATCTTCCGCAGATTAAATTTCCCTTGCACTTCGCACATATCATCTCAGAAGGTACTTATCTCCCCATTGATTACCATTTCCGTCACCTTGGTTATCTCAGCCAGCCATTCGTCGGCGACGGTTTTAATCCTGCTTTCCATGCTCTCAACGCTGTAGCCTCTTTCTGGAATGACCTGAATGCTGCAAACTTTCGGCTGATCTATCGGCTTACCTATCTGGGAGAGGATTCTCACGTGAACCTCCTTTATCCCCTCCACAGCTTCGTAGCAGTCCTTCGCTATTAAGTTTGCGAGAATGTTGTATATCTTACCAACGTGATTTATCGGGTTTTTACCGCTTGTAGCTTCCATGGACATCGGTCTGCCGGGAGTTATCAAGCCATTGCACCTGTTCCCTCTGCCAACACTACCATCATCACCGCTCTCAGCGGAGGTGCCGGTGACTGTAAGATACACCACTCCTCTATCAACGTCATCGGCTGTGTTGACGAAAATTTCTACCTTCCTTTCCGTGTACTCGTTTGCGATGTCTTTAATAAAGCTGGAAAGTTCCTCCTTAACAGCCAGATACTCCTGAATGTTCGAAAGATGTCTGACAACCATCGCAGCAGCCACGGTAAGCTTTATCACATCCCCCTCTCTGAGAGCCATTACCTTTACATCTTCTCCCATAGCCTTTTCCTTCTTCCTAAACTCCTCGTAAATTCTTCTTTCTACGTTGTAAACCAAGTTTTCAGTTTCGGAGAGAGGAGCGTAGCCTATTCCAAAGCTTGTGTCGTTGGCGAGAGGAACTTTCCCTTTCTGCCTTTCGAAAACGTCTTTCAAATCGGTTGAACCTTCACCCAAGCGAACATCGAAAATTACGTCAGTCTCTGGATTAAGATAACGCATAGCTTCTCTGACGTATTCCTTGGCAGCTTTCAATGCTATTCTGTCAGCTGGTATGTCAATTCCGTCGAAATACTTGGTGGCTCTTCCTACAAGTAGAATGTATATCGGCTGTATCAGCTCTCCCCCTCCAAAGCTCGGCTTGGCTTTACCAGCCACAATCTGCGTTTCGTCAGTGTTGTGGTGCAAAACCGCTCCGACTTTCTTCATGTACTCCTTGCAAAGAGCTCTGCTCATCGCTTCGGCTATTCCGTCAGCGAGGCTATCAGGATGACCTATGCCTTTCCTTTCGACTATTTCGATCTTCTGCTCTTCAATAGGAGTGTGAACGAGCTCTTCAACAACGATGTTCCTCATGGAACTTAGATTCGAGTGAAGTAATATAAGAATTGCCTCGAATTATGCGTAGTAATAGCTAAATTCTCACGAATCTCCTCACGAATTTCTTGTACCACTCAAATTCCTTTTCGTCCGCCAAATGGATTTCGAATGGAGCGAATACATCTATGGATTTAAGTATTTCAGCTCTGATTTTCGATCTTTCGGATTGCTTTCCTGGCATGTTTTTGGAAACAATTAGAACATCTATGTCGCTCGCTGGAGTGTATTTACCTTCAACAACCGAGCCAAAGACGTAAACTTCAGCTTCTCCAAGAATTCTCTCGGCAGTCGATTTTATCAGCTTCGCATAGTAGATGTAGTTCTCGAAATACCTCCTTTCTTCTTCGGCTATTTCCCTCACAATGTCCATGAACCTCATAACTCATCAACCAGCTCCCTAATCTTTTTCGCAAGCCTGAGCATGTTCTCCACTTCTTCTCTTTCGAATTCCGTCGGAATGTATCTTGAGGTTATGTACGCATTTTCCAAATTGGATATGCCATCTATGTTTTCGATCATAAACTTTCTAATTTCCTCGAACTTCCCCGTAGCTTTTCCAATTTCCTTCAAGAGTTTTTTTATTG
>NZ_WANY01000204.1:0-8657 GCF_015521575.1 Ferroglobus sp. | reverse complement strand
GTGTTAAGTGATGGGGATGGAGTTCGCTCTAATTGGCTTCGTCGTCGGAGTGCTTGTGGGACTGACTGGAATAGGCGGAGGAGCTTTGATGACGCCGATACTTCTGTTTTTAGGAGTGCCAATAGAGAAGGCGATAGGCACAGATCTTCTTTACGCCTTCTCCGTCAAGGCGTTTTCCTCAGCCATGTACAAGAAAGGGAAAAGCATAGATGAAACTTTAATAAAGCTTACGGCTCCAGCCGGAATTCTTGGAGTGTTCTTCGGATACGTTTTGTTGAAAATGAGCGTAATAAATACGGAAAGCCTTGCAACTATCCTCGGAATAACGCTTTTTTCAGTTGCAATACTCATGATTCTGTCCGGCGTGAGGAGACGATTTAAAACGGAATGCCTAATTTGCGAGAGGTATTGTGAGAGGTTTGAGGAAGGCAACGGGAAAAAGGTGGCAATCGTTATCGTAGCGTTTTTCGTGGGTGTTCTCGTTGAATTAACCTCCATCGGGAGCGGCACCTTAATGACCTTTGCGATTCTCATGGTAACCAACCTGAAGCCGAACAAGATCGTAGGCTCGGATCTCATAACTTCCCTATTTCTCACCGGAGTGGCGGCAATTCTACATGCAGACTTGGGAAACATCGATTTCGCTTTAGCAAGCTACTTAGTCCCCTCCGGAATTGCCGGAGCGGCTCTTGGTTATCATTTGTCTAAAAAATGCTCTCCCGAATTTTTGAAGTCAGCTATATCTGCTTGCGTTGCCGTAGCAGCTTTAACCGTTATCTTTGTAAAGTCTGGGTGAAATCGCTCGGAAACAAAAATTCCGATTGGGATAACTTTACTCTCATTTTATTACTTCTTTTAGTCATCCTCCGAAAAATCTTGTGATGGTAAAGCTTTTACAGTTGGAAATTCCACAAATGCCTATGACTCTAAAATTTTTCAAGGAAGAAATAGTTCCTGGTGGTTTTCCTGAAGGGTCTCTTGTCCTCCTTGTTGGGGAGCCCGGCACTGGAAAAACGATATTTGCAGCTACGTACTCTTACGAGGAAATAAATAAGGGAAGAAAAGTTTTGTTCGTCTCGCTCAACGAAACTTCCTCTGACTTCCACGCAAACATGGAAAAACTCGGAATGAAATTCGATAACGAGAACTTCAGGTATATCGATTTGTTTACCGTAAGCAAAGATGCAATAGAGGCGCAGCTTGAGGTTATTTACAAGGAGATAGAGAATTTCAAGCCGAACTTGATTGTGATCGACTCAATAACTGCTATAACTTCCGCTATTGGATTTGAGAACGTAAGAGCTTTTCTTCATGGATCTATCGGAAGGTTCGTCAAAGCTTTTGGTTCTACGGCTATACTCATAGCGGAAAAACCTGTTGGGAAGGAAGAACTTGGTTTTGGTGTCGAAGAGTTTGTAGCCGACGGAGTTCTCGTGTTTAGGTACATTAAATACGGGGAGCACTATAGAAGAGTTCTTGAGATTCCGAAGATGAGGGGAAAGAGAATACGGAAGCCCCAGTACGAGTACACGATCACGGACAGAGGGATAATTTTCCTCGAAGTTCCGAGGCTCGAAAGAAAGGAGGAGCTCGTTTTTGAGAAAGTTAGTAGTGGAATTAAAAAGCTCGACGAAATACTTAATGGAGGGTTTTACAAGGGTTCGATAACTCTCATAGCTGGACATACGGGAACGGGGAAAACCACAATGGGCATCTTTTTCACTTACAAAAACGCAGCCGAGGGAAAGAGGGCTGTGCTCCTAACATTCGAGGAGAGTAAGTCAAGCATCCTTAGAGCTATGCGAAATTACGGGCTAAATTACGAAGATGTTAAGGACAATTTGGTCGTAGAGAGCTTAATTCCCGAAGCCCACAGTCCCGTGGAGTTCTTCGTTAAAATTTCCCAGATAATAGAAGACGTTCAGCCCGAGGTTGTTTTCATCGACAGCTTTTCATCAATTCAGGAGCACATGGACGAGGAAGAATTAAGGAAAATGATTAGATACCTACAGCTAACAGTAAAAAGAAAAAAGATTGCTTTATGCACAACTTTGAACCTTGCGGGAGATATGAAAAGTCTACCAGCTACGAATCTAAGCACGCTCGCTGACAACATAATACTCCTGTGGACGGAAATAAAAGAGGAGGCTATGAGCAGAAGGTTGTTAATTCTGAAAACAAGAGCCAGCAACCACTCACGAAAGGTTTATAGCTACGAGATTACAGACCGAGGAATAGAGATTCGGTGAGAATATGGGATCAAAAGAGATAATCGTCAGAGCGATAAAAACTGCTTGTAAAAAAGCTTCTCCGGGATTTGAGCAGCTTCTGGAGATTCATCTGAGAAACAACACGGGCAGGGGTTTCGAACTCGTTTACGAAGACCCTAAGAGATTCAAAGAAGTAGTCACGAAAATGCTCGGGGAGTACAGCTATCGGCTCCTTGAACTTCTCGCTTTGCAGGAAATAAAGAAGGAGCTGAAATTGGGAGAGAACGTGAACACTTTGGAAGATGCTGTAAACTCAACGAGGGAATAAAATGAACCCGTTGGAAATCTTTGCGAAGTCGTCGCTTGAGGTTACGCCTTCGCTAATAGAATATGAGGTCGGAACGGAGGTTGAGATGATCCTTTACAACTACCTGAAATTAGTTTCCGAAAATTACACGAACGTTTTTGTGATATCCTTCTTCGACGCTCACATACCGTTTTTCGAGTACATCAAAAGAGTTGTTGGAGACGATGGCGTGATTGATAAGTGCAACTTACTTCCCGTTTACAGTAAAAAGGAAATCGGCACTCTTGATGGAGCTGCTCCTTCCATAGTGGCTCTCCTCGGAAGAAGCATTCAGAATCGCAAGGGAAGATCGCTTGTTGTAATTCTCGGACTGGATTATTATACGGCGATCTTTGGAGAGGAACACTTAGTTCAAATGTATCCGAGGATAACAAATCTGAAAGTCTATAAGGAAGACCTCAGCACCGTGTCAATTTTAAATACAAAAATTCTGAGCGATAAGACGATTCAAATAATTAACAATTTCTCATTTAATGTTGCTCGGCTTGGTATAGAGAGGAAAGAGGAAACCTTTGAGAGATATTTACTTCTTGTAAAGACAATTTTCGTTGAGTATAATCTCAGAAAGTGGCATTATAGGATCGAGAATAGTGAACTCGTTTTTTACGAGTGATTCAATAAAATTTAACCAAAAAGTTTATAAACGCTGAAACAGATGCTTTGAGAACAAAAATCCGGAGGTAGTTGGATTTGGCGGAAATAACAGAAGTAAGAATATATAAGACGAAAGGAAATGGCGTAATTAAAGCCTACGCGTCCGTGAGTTTGGACAACGAGTTTGTTGTGAAGGGAATAAAAATTGTAGAAGGAGAAAGCGGGCTTTGGGTTAGCATGCCAAGTAGGAAGGCGAAAGATGGAAGTTATCAGGACATATTCCATCCGACGAGTAGAGAGGCGAGAGAGAAAATAGTGAATGCGGTATTGGAAGCTTACAAGAACCAGATATAATCCCTTCTTCAGATTTTTCGGTAAATTTTTAAAACTTTTATAGATTGTTTTTTTCATGGAGGAAATTACGAGAATTGGTGTCAGTCTTCCGAAAAACCTCCTTGAAGAATTTGATAGCATCATCGGAAGAAGAGGTTATTCTTCAAGGAGTGAGGCGATTAGAGATGCTATAAGGAGCTATATAATCGAGTACAAATGGCTTGAGAGGGAAGAGGGAGAAGCAGTCGGTGTTCTTAACGTTGTTTACGATCATGAAGTAAAAGGGGTTAGCGACACTCTCATCGACTTACAGCACGAGTTTTCTGACATCATTCTCGCAAGTTTGCACCTTCATCTTAAAAGGGATCTATGCTTGGAAATGATAATTCTCAGGGGAGACATGAAGAGAATTAAGGAAATCTCCGATAAGGTCTCTGCGGTGAAGGGGGTAAGGTTTGTGAAGTTTCTAACTGCCTTTAAGGAGTGATTTTCCGTATTTGCAAATCTCTACCAGCTTGCATTCGTTGCACTTCGGTTTTATTGGCTTACACACCGTTTGTCCGAAGCCTACCATGGCTTTGTTAACTCTTCTCCAGTACTCTTTTGGAACTATCTTTTTCAGCTCCTCTTCGGTCTCTTCTGGAGTTTTCGTCTCAACCAACCCAAGCCTGTTCGAAATCCTGTGAACGTGGGTGTCTACCGCTATAGCTTCCTTTCCAAACGCTTCAGCCAAAACGACGTTCGCAACCTTTCTCCCTACTCCCGGAAGGCTTAGAAGATCTTCGAGCTTATCCGGAACTTTAGAATTGAACTCTTTGACAAAAACCTCTCCGAGCTTTTTCAGCTTTTTAGCTTTTTCTCAGTAAAAGCCGACACCTCTGATGAGTTCCTCTATCTCTTCGACTTTCATCTTTGCGAGATCTTCCGGAGTTTTCACGACTCTGAACAACCTCTCGGAAGCTTCTATTGTTGCCTCGTCTCTCGTTCTCGTGCTTAAAATTGCCGAAACAAGAATTTTGAATGGATCGCGCTCTTCTTTCCAGAACACCGCAGCGTTTCTTTTCTTCGCTTCGTTTTCCATTACATTTATAAGCCATTCCCAGTTCACAGGGTAAAGTAAGATAACCTTTAAAAACTGTTTCCGAAAAACTATGCATGCTTTTACGGTGATGTTAAATGTATGCGAGGGTCAAAATTAAGGACACCGTCAGAGTTCCTCCGGACAGGCTCGGGGAGGATATGGAGGAGGTAATTAACGAACTTCTCTGGGAGCAGTTTGAGGGAAAACTGGACAGAGAATGTGGGATAATAGTTGGTATAGAGAGCATAGAGGAAATAGGTGAGGGAAGGATAATTGAGGGGGATGGTGGAGTTTACTTTGACGTTGTTTTCAATGCGATAACCTTCAAACCTCTTCTTCAGGAGGTTGTAGAGGGGGAGGTTGTGGAAGTAGTTGAATTCGGAGCCTTTGTTTCGATAGGACCAATGGACGGATTGCTTCACATGAGCCAGATAATGGACGACTACATCGTTTACGATGAGAAGAACAAGAGGTTAATAGGGAAGGAGACGAAGAAATCACTTGAAGAAGGGGATGCTGTGAGGGTGAGAATAGTTGCTCTCAGCCTGAAGGAGAGGGATCCGACAAAAAGTAAAATAGGATTGACAATGCGTCAGCCCTGGCTTGGAGCAATAAAGTGGCTTGAGGAGGAGATCAAGAAGATTCTGGAGGAGAAGGCATGACGGAAGTAGCTTGTAAATCTTGCAAATACATAACGAGTGAAGCCACCGTTTGCAAAATCTGCGGAGGAAGGGATTTCACGAAAAACTGGTACGGATACTTGGTGATAATAGACCCAGAAAAGAGCGAGATAGCGAAAAAACTTGGAATTAGGTATCCCGGAAAGTACGCTTTAACAGTGAGCTGAAATGCTAAGAATGCCGGAGTCTCTTAGGGAAGAACTCCAGAAACCTTACGGCAAAGTGTACAGAGGTAGAGGGGCTGATTTGGTTAAAAAAATTGAGGAGTTAAGGAAAGCAAAGTACGTGGCTTGCATAGGGGATCTGGTAAGTTTATACACGCTTCAAGCCGGATACAAGCCAGATATTGTTGTTTTGGACTACAAAACGGAAAGAGAGAAACTTGGCGAAGATTTTTCGGCGAGGATGTCAAAACTGCTTGAAAACTACGAGAAGGTGGAGGCTGAAAATCCTCAAAGCTGCATAAGCGAGGATTTGGTAGGGAAGTTGATTGAGGCTGTTAAAAATCTTGGAAGGAAGAGAACAGCAATCATCATTAAAGGGGAAGAAGACTTGGCGTCTCTCGTCTTAGCGGCTATAATGCCGGCTGGTTCTCTTATACTCTACGGAATTCCCTCCGTTGGAATCTCCGCTTATGAAGTTGGTGAAAAAGTTCTAATACTCAATCTTCTCCAGAAGTTTGAAGCCGAAAAAAACGATAGGGTTATGAAAATGATCGAGGAGGTGTTGAAATGGAGCTGAGAATAGAAAAAGAGAGGTACAACCCGCTCCTTAAGAGGAGGGAGGTGTACTTCAGAATAACATTCAACGGAGCCACGCCGAAGAGGAGTGAAGTCAGGGAGAAGCTTGCCGCTTTGTTAAACGCCGATTTAAACACCACCGTAATCGACTGGATGAGAAACGAATTCGGGAAAACTGAAGCGGTTGGCTATGCCAAAATCTACGATAGTGAGGAGGACATGAGAAGCATCGAGGAGGAACACGTTTTGAGGAGGAACTTCGGAGGTAAAGAGGAGAGTGAAGGTGAAGGGGGTGAGTAAGCTTGGCTAAGGGTGGCGGAAAAGGAAAGGAAGTTGTCTCCAGATACTACGAAATTAAAGGAGACAGAGTTGTTAGGACGAGAAAGTTCTGTCCGAGGTGTGGAGAAGGAGTTTTCATGGCAGAACACAAAGATAGAAGAACTTGTGGCAAATGCGGTTACACCGAATTTAAGAGATGATCGCTTTAGGCATCGAAGGAACAGCTTGGAATTTAAGTGTTGGGGTAGTTAATGAGAAGGAAGTTTTAGTTCTCGAGAACTCTCCATATATCCCCCCTTCCGGAGGAATTCATCCGAGAGAAGCGGCGCAGCACCATTCTGAGGAAATAGGGAAAGTTCTGAAGAAAGTTTTTTCTAAAATAGATCCGGAGAAGATCGATCTTATAGCTTTTTCTCAGGGTCCGGGATTGGGTCCTTGCCTTAGGATCGTGGCTACTGCCGCGAGAACCTTAGCCTTAAAACTTGGAAAGCCTCTTGTCGGAGTCAATCATTGCCTCGCTCACGTTGAAGTCGGAAAGTGGACGACGAAAGCAAACAATCCCGTGGCTGTTTACGTAAGTGGGGGAAACACTCAGATAATTGCGAGGAGGGGAAAAAGATACAGAGTTTTCGGAGAAACGCTCGATATAGGTTTGGGCAATGCAATAGACAAGTTAGCGAGGTACATGGGATTACCACATCCCGGAGGACCAAGGATTGAAGAGCTTGCTAAGATGGGTAGAAGATACCTAAAACTTCCTTACGTGGTTAAGGGAATGGATTTATCTTTTAGCGGAGTTGTTACCGCTGCACAAAAGTACTACGACGCTGGAGAAAAGAAGGAGGACATAGCCTACAGCTTTCAGGAAACGACTTTTTCCATGGTAGCGGAAGTTTCCGAAAGAGCTATGGCTTTTCTTGAGCTTGACGAACTGCTTTTAGTCGGAGGAGTTGGAGCTAACAAAAGGTTGCAGGAAATTCTCAGGATTATGTGCGAGGATAGGGGAGCAAAATTCTACGCTCCTCCGAAGGAGTTGATGGGTGACAACGGAGCAATGATAGCTTACACCGGATTGCTGATGTACAAACATGGTTACGAGACGAAAATAGAGGACTCAAGAGTTTTACCGAACTTCAGAATAGACGAGGTGGAAATTAGATGGTAGAGGTATACCTCGGCGGGGAAGCCGAGGTGAGGATTTACGAAGACTTCGTTGAGAAGATAAGGAGGAGAAAGAGATACAGGATAAGGGAGCTTGACGAAGAGATAAGAAAGAAGAGAACGAGAGCTGAGGCGAGAATAATTTCTCAGGCGAGAAAAGCCGGAGTGGCGACGCCGATAATTCTTGACGTAGAGAACGATAAAATCGTCATGGAAAGGATAAGGGGAGATGAGTTGAAGGATGTAATGAACGAAGAACTTTGCAGAGAGGTTGGGAAAATAGTGGCTAAGCTACACTCAGCTGGAATAATTCACGGAGATCTAACTCCAAGAAACATGATTTACTCGGAGGGAAAAATTTACGTGATAGATTTCGGTCTGGCTTTTCACAGTCACGAGGTGGAGGCTAAAGGAGTGGATTTGCACGTTTTTATAGAGTCACTAAAAGCAGCCTACGATAACTGGGAGAGATTAAAAGAAGCTTTTCTTCAGGGATATTTGGAGAGTGGTGGAAGCGAAGAGGTTTTAGAGAGGTTAAAGGAGATAGAGCAGAGGGGAAGGTATATAGAAAGGTAGAGAAGTATCGTTTTTCATGGCAACGTATATCTTTTTCCACAAAGAGTTTGTTGGGAAGGATTGGCCCATAGTTGGGGACAGATACAGAGGTTTTGAAAGCTTAATTGAAGAATTTAAAAAGCTCGGAGCTGTTGTTTTGGAGCCAGAGGAAGTTGATGAAAGTCTTCTGCTAAAAGTGCACACGGAAAAGTTTCTGGAGGAACAGAGCAAAAACTGGTACTACAGAGGGGCGAAGCTCACAGTGGGAGGAGTCGTGAAGGCTTGCGAGCTCGTGTGGAAAGAGGGAGGTAACGCGGTGGTTTTTTCTGTTGCCGCCGGACATCATGCGGGAAGAGATCACGCTTGGGGTGGCACTTACCTTAACTGTGCTGGAACAGCCTTGGTTAGACTGAGGGAGCTTGGATTGAGGAGAATAGCCCTGATAGATACTGACGCCCACCACGGAGATGGAGACAGAGATGTCCTTTTCGGAGATAGAAATGCTCTACACCTTTGCTTTTGCTGGAACAACACCGTCGAAGACGGAGGAACTAAGATCTGCGTGAGGGTGAGCGATGTTGATGGGGATGAGGAATACCTTGAAAGAGTTTTGGATACATTCGGCATTATAGAGAAATTCGAGCCGGAAATGATACT
>NZ_WANY01000203.1:0-11112 GCF_015521575.1 Ferroglobus sp. | reverse complement strand
CGTCTACGCTCCTTTTCAATTCGCCGTTGAGATTGAGGAAGTAAACATCTCCGGAAACGTTCTCCGCTATCGATCTTTCTATAAACCTCACACCCTCCTCCTTGCTTTTGAACGCATCAGACAGCTCAGCGGTGATGACAACTCCTATCTTCTCCCCCTCAATTTTCAGACTCCTTAAAAATTCAGGAAAGTCGTCTCTTCTCTTCCAGAAAGGAAAGTAATAGCTTTCAGCCTTTCCCCTCCAAATTTTCAAGTTCGCCCCCCCAACATCAATCCCAATAATCATTGAGGGTCACCTGCTCCTCGAAGCTGAAGGTTTGAAAATCGTAGCCAAGAGGATAATCGGATTTCGGCGGGTAAAAATGACCGATGTGAGTAAACACGACCTTCTTAGCTTTTATCTTTTTCGCCAGAGATAAGGCTTCCGAAGCATTCATATGCTTCTTCAGCTTGTATCCCGCTGGAGCTATCGCATCAACAATAAAAAGATCCGGGTTCATCATCTCCTTAATAGACCTCTGCGGAATGTTCGAATTCGTGTCTCCGCTCACAACAACTTTGATTCCACCCTTTCTTATCACAACCCCGTGAGCTCTTCTTAGAGGGGGATGGGTTACGTCAAAAAGAGTGAACTCCAAACCGAAGATTTTGAAAGGTTCGTAAGCTTCAACCTCAAGCGGACGGTACTTCATGAAAAACATGAATCTGCCGATGTCTTCGTGAACTTCTGGAGATGTGTAAACGTTTACGTTGCTCTGAACCCTATAAAAATCTCCAAAACCGGCAAAGTGGTCGTAGTGGCAGTGAGTCCATATAACCGCATCGACTCTATCCACATTCATCCTCAAGAGCTGCGTACGCATATCCGGAGATGTGTCGATGAGTATGTTCCTTCCCTCGTTTTGAACCAAAACCGAAAACCTCTTTCTTTCCCAGCCGTTTTTTCTTGCATCTTCGCAGGTTTTGCAGTGACACCCTATTACCGGCGTTCCGGGAGAGTCGCCGGTGCCAAGGAGGACGATCCTCATTTTCAGTAGGACTTCTTAAGCTTAATCCTGCCCTTCATCTCCTCTATCGCTTTTATTAGGTCGTCCATCGTGGGAACCCTTCTACCTTCAATCAGTGCTGTGAGAACAGCTTCCCTCACAATGAGCTTTATTTCCGCTCCGGTAAACCCTTCGGTCTCTTCAACGAGCTTATCGATGTCGTAGCTGTTGTCAAGCTTTGACAGCATCATTTCGAATAACCTTCTCCTCACCCTCTCCGAAGGCTCTGGAAATTCGACAATTTTGTCGAACCTCCTCCACACTGCCGCATCGAGCAAGCTCGGATGGTTTGTGGCGGCTATTAACAAAACTCCGTGCTCAACAAGGTTTATCTCGTCTATTGATTTAAGGAGAGTGTTAACAGCCCTCTTTACAGCTGCATGCTCGTCGCTCGTTCTGGTTTTTGCAACGTAATCGAATTCATCTATGAACAGAATGCAAGGGCTCAGCTTCTTAGCTATTTCAAAAACTTTCTCGATGTTCTTCGAAGTCTCTCCGAGATACTGACTCGTTATCATCGAAAGCCTAACCTCCACCAACGGTAGCATCAACTTTTTGCTCAAAGCCCTTGCAGTTGTCGTTTTCCCCGTTCCCGGCGGTCCGACGAAGAGGAGTTTACCTATGTCGGTTAAGCCAATTCTCCTGAGGTAATCCCTCTCCTTTATAGCGATCTCTATTTTCTTAACTTCAAGTAGCTGCTCTTCTTCGAGAGCTACATCACTGAAATCGACGTTTATCTCCTCTGGAGAAAATATTCTCACGAGGGTGAGCATCTCAGCGTAGCTTTCGTCTTTAGAGAGTTCCTCGATCTTTAGCCTAACCCACTCCCTATCGGAATAGACCGGCTCAACTTCCCTCTTCACGTCCTCATACGAAACTCCAACCGAATCGAAGTTCTGGAAATAGTAAGCCAATACGGGATTCTTCCTAATTAAATCGATTCCGTTCTTTACAAACCACTTTGCAGCAAGGTCAAGGGAGGTTATCTTGAACTGCTTGTTGAAGTTGTTGAAGTCGACGAAGGGGAGCTTCTTTACCTCCTCAGCGTTACCGAACTTTTTCAACATATCGTATTTAACCACGAGGGGTCTTCTTATCCCTCCATTCTGGTAAAAGAGTTTTCTTAGCTCTTTAGGGATGTCGTCCTCCTTCAGCTCTTCGAAGCGGTTGTAAATCTCAGCCGTCAGCAGAACCTCGATCAGCTTAATCATCTGAATCACCTTAACCCAAGTGCTTTACCAAAGCGATTTTAAAATCTTTCCCTCTAAAGCTCCTTTATATCGAACTTCAGGTCTTCATCGATAAGCGTTCTAAGCAAATCATCGAGCATGTTCTCCACGCAGAGAACGATCACACCACTACCCATATGAGCCGCTTCAACGCAAACGGCTTTACCCCCAAAGAAGATCGGCTCAACTCCCGCTTTCCTTGAAGTCACAAGCGCTTCGATTCCGACACTCACCACTATGCTCTTAGGTCTGCTCCATATGAGCTCCCGAAGCTTCTCTATATTTACCCTCCTGCTCCCTCCTTCCACTATGTCCGGAACCTTCACAACTATGATTTCCCCTTTTTCCTTGGGCAGCTCAAAACCGGAAGTGGGTTTTACAAGCACATCCTCCCCGTCTTCAGCGGATATTAAAGCCACACCGTTCCCTTCCTCGTCCCTCTTCGCGTATATGTAACCATCTTCGATCCAGAACTTTACGCTATCTCCTTCCTCAATTTTCCCCACCGCAATAGCCACGACTTGGTCGGAGTAAATCTTCTTAATGAGGTCTTCAGCAAATGAGTGCAAGTCGAAGAGGTTTTCTCTCAACCACTCCTTCCCCCTCTCCGTCACCTCGTAATACCCTCGATGGACCGCTTTAACCAATCCCTCGTTTATCAGCTCTTTGAAATGTTCCGAAACAGCTTGAGGTGTTATTCCAAGCTTCTTCGCTATATCCCTCTGACTGCTGTCCTTCCTCTTCATCAGCTCTGAAAGAATTAGGAACTTCACGGTATCTTTTCTACTCAGAAGCACTTTCATTCCAATTCCACTTGAAAGAAGAAAATAAAAAGATTTGCATTTGTATGCATACAAGTGACCCACTATCAAAACCCCAACAACTTTTTTAAAAGAATAATCGATAATCATGACGTAGGTGGTGCGGAATGCACAAGGAAGAGCTTGTTATGTTGCATTTAACGCTGTTCCATGTTAAAAGGTTTTTCGAAGAGGCGGGCATAGCAAACGGCTATTTCAAAGAATACGAAAAACTTGGAGTACAGCCCGTACACATCCACAAAAGCAAATCTGACCATCAGAAGGCTATTTTTACCCTGTGTAAGGCAATTACCGAGATTTTTAAAGAAAGAAGGCTCGAAAGTATTCTCGACGATCCAAAAGTGAGAGAAGCGCTTTCAAAGTTTGAGCTGCATTAGGTAAGCATCTTCTCCATCGCTGTAGTATTTTTCAAGTTTTCCAACGATTTCAAACCCATATTTTTTATACAATTCCTGAGCTTGCAAATTTGAAATTCTAACTTCGAGAGTTATCATTTTCTTTTTCCTCTTTCTGCACCTCTTTATAGCCTCCTCAAGCAACGCTTTACCTATTCCCTTTCCTCTGTAATCGGATTTAACGGCTATGGACATTATCTTCGCACACTCGCCCAAATCCATAAGGACGACGTATCCTATAACTCTGCCGTTCTTCTCGGCAACGATAATATCGCTTCCGTAAGCGAGGTAGATGAATAAATCGTAAGAGGGATTTAGGGAGTTGAAAGCTTCCCTATCTATGTCAATTATGTCGCTCGAATCAGACGCCCTAAAGTCTCTTATTTTGAACATCGAAAAAATACAAATGTGACGAAATTTAAAGTTCTTGGCGAATACATAGCCAACAACTACAGCGGGAAGATCGTGGAGGTCGGAGTGGGTAGCTATTATGAAGTAGCTGAATATTTAAAGCGGAGGGGTTTCAAAGTTATAACGGTAGACATCTCCCCGAAAAGGGAAGAGACTGTAAAAGACGACATTTTAAATCCGAGAATGGAAATTTACGAGGGAGCAAGTTTGATCTACTCGATTCGTCCCCCTTACGAGATTCAAGAAAGCATAATAAAGCTCGCGGAAAAAATTGGGTGCGATGCGATAATAGTTCCCCTCAAGAGCGAAATAATCGAAGGTGGTAGGCTCACAACTTACAGAGGTGTTTCATTCTATGTCTTCCGTCGTTAGGTTTCTGTTCGAGCTTGCAAGCTTGAAGAACGTTCCGAGGAGCGGATGGCTGAAACTTGGAATTGATGAGCCAGAAAGCGTGGCGGAGCATTCTTTTCTAACTGCTGCAATAGCTTTTATTCTCGCTTACATGGAGACGAAGAGCTTAGATGTAGCTTCAAAGGTTTGTGCCGCCGCATTATTCCACGACGCTCATGAGACGAGAACACTCGATCTACACAAGCTGGCAAGGAGATACGTGAAAATCGATGAAGAAAAGGCGAGAAAAGATGTGTTCAACTTCGAAGGTGGAGAAGAGATTATTAAGCTCGTCAAAGAGTACGAAGATCTGGTGAAGGATGCGGACAAACTTGAGCTTCTGATTCAAGCGAAGATATACTCAAAGAACTACGACAGCATGTTTTACGTTAGGGACTTAAAATTTAAAACGAAATCCGCAAAAATCCTTGCTGAAAAGATAAGAGAGGCAGATGAAAGGTGGTGGAGGGAGGTTGAATAAATTCATAGTCGACAGAATGCTCGGAAAACTCGCCACGTGGTTGAGAATTTCTGGTTACGACACACTGTACGTCGGAGATTTTAATGTGGAAGACGAAGACAAGTTTCTGCTTGAAGAGCATAGAGACAGAGTTCTGCTTACGAGAGACAAACAGCTATACGAAGCGAGCGTAAAAAGCGGTAGGAAAGCGATACTTATTACTTCCGACAGCGTTGAAGAGCAGCTCAAACAGATGAAGAGACTTGGCGTGGAGATAAAAATAGTCATGGACAGGTGCAGCGTTTGCAACAGTCTGCTGAGAAAACCGAGCGACGAGGAGGCGTTGAGAGTTATGAGAAGAGAAGGAATATCAGAGGACTTGAGGAAAAAGTACGAGCTTTGGTACTGCGAGAAGTGCGATAAGCTTTACTGGATGGGTAGCCATTGGAGAAACATGGTAAAGTTTCTGAAGAGGATCGAAGATGATAACACTGTGTCTCGTTAACACCTACGACAAGCTCAAGTTACACGAAGCGCATTTAAGAAGCATAGCGAGAATCGCTCCCATCTGCTACGCTTTTGATTTTCACTTAGCCCTCTACGATTTTCCATTCTGGAAAAGAGAGGAGGAGGTCGTTGATGCCGTTTGCGATTACACCACCATCGGTGAGGGGGGTAGATACCTAAGGGAACTCCACGAATCCGGAAAATTCCACTTAATAGAGAGTTTCGAGTCAAGGTTTGGCGAAATCGTGGCTACAACATCCCAACCAGATGAGAGTAAGAAAATTTCGCTGGATGATATAGCGAGATTTAGATCAGCGATATTTTTATTTGGTCTCGGGAGGAAGGGTTTGCCGAAGGATGTGTTGAAGAAAGCAAGATTTCACTTCGAGGCTACGGGGAAAAACGTTAGCCTCGAAACCTGCACGGCTATAGGAGTCGTTGCCACACTGATATGGGTGGTCAGACATGGAAGACATAAGGATGTGTCCAAAACACGGGTTTTATAGGGGAGAGAGCTGTAAAAAGTGCGGATACGTTGGCGAGGTAATTCTCGATAAGGAGAGAGTGGAAAAACTTGGAAGATTTATATCGGGTCTTTTGAGGCACTATCCGGATAGATACAGCCTGGAAATGGACGAAAACGGATGGGTTGATTTTGGAAAACTTGTGAAAGCGGTTAGAAGGAGATTCAAATGGGCAAATCAGTGGTTGGTAAAAGCCATAGTTTACAGCGACGAAAAGGGGAGGTACGAGCTTTCTAACGATAAAATAAGAGCTCGCTACGGACACAGTGTTGACGTTAAGCTCAACGATCTTCCTGAAGCTGAGGAAGAAACTTTATACTATGGAACGAGCGAAGAAGAGGCAAGCAGAGTCATGGAGGTTGGAATTAAGCCCGTGAATAGAAGATACGTTCACCTCTCGACGACTCTTGAGAAGGGAGAGGAAGTGGCAAGACTAAGAACGGACGAGCCGATAGTCCTCGTTATAGATGCGAAAGAGGCGAAAAGAGACGGAATAAGGTTCATAAAGGTTAACGAAAACATAGTTCTCGCAGAAGAAATTCCTCCAAAGTACATCAAAGAAGTCGTTCGTGTTTAATGTAAAGGGTATCAGACAACAAGTAGACCGACTCGTTCAACCTAATCAATACTGGCTCCGCAAATTTAATTATCTCGCTTTCCGGTTGTAAGTAGGCAGAGAAGTACCCGACTTTATAAGGAGTCGCATTTTGGACGAAGTTTTCAACGTAATACTTGAGCTCTTCGCATCCAAAAAGTAGGAACTTCATCATCTCAAAAGGTGTCACGTCAAAATAGACAACGATAGATCCGTTTATAACCTCCACTTCTTTTACGCTCACAGCATTGGCTGTTCCGATCATGAGAAATACCGCCACTACTACTGCAAAGAACCTCAGAGACATTTGAAGAAACTTGCATTGGTAGAATAAAAAGTTTCCGTCGGGGGTGCCGAAAAGCGTTACAACGGTGACGGCGGGAAGGTTGGAAAATCCTGTAAACGGCACCCCAAATCTATTTATATCCTTCGAATAATTAAGCTTTTTGGTACACAAAGAATAAAACGCCATCGACAAAAAATCCTAAAAGGTTTCGGAAACCCACTAAATTCTCAGTTTTACTTGCAACTGCGATTTCCAAAAGTTAAAAGCTTTTACGTTTCTAAGCTAACGTTCAGGTATTTTTTGGATAAAAGAAAAATTCGGAAAAGTTATAGCTGCTGTACAACGAGAAATTGTTGATGATTGATAAACTTGCGATCGAAAGTTTAAAGCTTTTATTCCGGGAGAAAGCTGTGGAAATCCTTCTAACGATATACTACGAAAATCAGAGTGGAAAAGATGTTTATATTCAGTACGTAGCGAGCAGAGTTAACAGCCCCCACAGCTACGTTTGGCTCATGGTTAAAAAATTCGAGCAGGCTGGACTTGTGGAAACGGAAGTGGAGGGGAGGACGAAGATAATAAGATTGACCGACAAGGGTTTCAGAGTTTCCCAGCTCATCGAAGAAATACTGGAAGAGTTTTCCGAATAATTTAGATATCTTTTGAAATGCATTTTTTAAAATATACTTGTTTGAAAGTATGATTTAATGTGTAATTTTCTAACTGAAAATGATTATTAATCAACTACTCGTGGATCTGTAGGGTGGGAGCGTGAAACTAACGAGGAGAAATTTCGTAAAGCTTGTTTCCGCTCTTGGTGCCTCAGCGTTTTTAACGACATACAAATCCGATATCGTCGCAGCGTTGGAGGAAACGAAGGACTACTGGCACATCGCTTGGCTCAACGGAGGAGCTTGTACCGGCTGCACGATTTCCTTTGCTCAGGCAGCAGATCCAGACATTCTGCAGATATTAACTGAGATACTCGTCGGCAACTCTGGAATGCCGATAGTTCTTCCAGACTACATGGAAACCATACATTTAGCCTCTGGAAGCTTGGCTGAGGAGTTCAAGGAGAGGTGGAAGAGAGGAAAAGATGGAAGGAGGATTTTGATTGTAGAGGGGGCAATCCAAGACCCCGGCTACTGCGTCATAGCCGGAAAAGATTTTAGAGAGCACGTGCTCGATGCTGTGAAGTATGCGGACGCCATTATTGCCGTAGGACAGTGCGCAACTTTCGGAGGCATTCCCGCTGCAAAGCCGAATCCGACAAACGCCAAAGGATTGGCTGATTTTCTGAGGGAAGAAGGCGTAAACAAAGAAGTGATAAACCTCCCGCTCTGTCCGGTGAATGCGGATCAACTTGTCGTTACTCTTGCAGCTGTCGTAATCGGAGCGGAAATCGAACTCGACGATTACGGTAGACCGAAGATGTTCTTCTCCACGAACATGCACAACGACCTCTGTCCCTATAGACCTTACTACGACAAAGGGCAGTTCGTAGAGGTTCCCGGAGAAGGAGAGGGTTGCAAGTACAAAATAGGCTGCAAAGGTCCTATTACGTGGACCGACTGCCCCTTGAGGAAGTGGAACAACGGCACAAGCTACTGCGTTGAAGCTGGAGCGCCATGCATAGGATGTTCGGAACCCGGCTGGCCGGACGAGTTTTCTCCGTTTTACGAAGAGGTGTCGAACTTAACTTCAGCGATTATCGACCCAACGAAGCTGGGAACAGGAATTTTCGGTGCCACTTTAGCAGGAATAGGAGTTCATGCGGTTAGAAGGAGTTTAAAAAGCAAAAAGGAGGTAGAGGAGAATGAGTAGCGTTGTAATCGACCCAGTTACAAGGATAGAAGGACACCTGAGAGTGGAAATGAGAACAAAAACTTTGGAGACTTCTACCGGAAATTGGACGGTTGTGGACGAAGCTTATTGCAGCGGAACGATGTTTAGGGGGATAGAGATAATTCTGAAGGGTAGAGACCCGAGGGATGCTTGGATAATAACCCAGAGAATTTGCGGAGTCTGTCCAGCTCCCCACGCTGAAGCTTCCATGCAAGCAATTGAGGCTGCTTTCAACGTTAAACCAACTCCTCTCGCCATCCTCGTCAGAAACATCCTGCACGGAGCCTACTACATTTACGACCACATAATCCACACGTATTTGCTCATCGGTCCGGAACTTGGTGTTCTCTCCAAATATCCGCCAATGGTTCCGCCAGCTCTTGGAAAGGAAGGTATAGCTAAGCTTAGCCTCGGATCGAGTTACGCACAAGCTTTAGACATTCAAAGAAAAGCGAACGAGATAGTTGCGATGTGGGGTGGAAAATTCCCTCACCACCAAACAGAGTACCCAGGAGGGATGGTGGTCAAGCCCACAGCGGAAAGAATCGCCAAGACCTTATCGAAAATGACCGAAATCTGGTCATGGATTGCTAACGTGATGGTAAGAGACTTCATGAAGATTTTAGAGGCTAACGAGAGAATTGGAGAGGCAATTAGCACGATCCTCGATGTCGATTTCAGAGGTCTTCAAGACTTGGGAGCTTCAACCGGCAACTTCCTCAGCTACGGATTGTTCCCAGACCATGAAAATTACGACGACTGGCTTTCTATTCTCCACTCTCCGGGTTATAGAAAAAGTGCTCTGATAAATGCCGGTGCTTGGGATGGCGAGAGAAAAGCTTTCGATTTGAGGAAGATCGAAGAATACGTGAGGTACTCGTGGTATGAAAACGCTTCTGGATTACATCCGAGCGAAGAAGATTTGCCAAAACCCAACAAAGAAAAGGACGAAGCGTACTCTTGGCTAAAAGCTCCAAGGTACGATAAGAGTGTTTACGAAGTTGGACCTCTGGCAAGGATGATTAACACCTTCGGTACGAAATGGAAGATTCCCATGATTAATCCGGTAACGGGTGAAGATCTGGGATACTTCGAATACGAAGTTCAGAATCCACAGGGATCCGTTATAGACAGAGTTGCCGCAAGGGTTGCCCTAACTTTGCTAATAGCAACTAAAATGTTCGACTGGCTGCAAGAGGCGAAGAGCTATCTCGGAGAGAAGGTGACCGTTAAAAAGGATAAAGTTAGAGAAGGGGAAGGATTCGGACTCTGGGAAGCTCCGAGAGGGGCGTTGTTGCATTACATCAGAGTAAGGGACTACAGAATAGACAGATATCAAGCTGTCGTCCCGAGTACGTGGAACTTCAGCCCGAGAGACGATTTTGGACAACCTGGAGCTGCTGAAAGAGCTCTTGAAGGAACTTGGCTTCCGGAAATGAGCGTTGCTAAGATTTGCGATGCTATATACCCAGAAAAAGACGTTGATCTGTCACCTCTCGGAATTCCTAAGAAGGTCAGCTGGGGAGAAGCATTAGCTCCGGCTCTAAAACAACTCGGATTGGCAAGGCTAAACATTGAAAAGGTAAATGGCAGCGAGTACAACACAACTCTCGCCCTCCTCGTCATAAGAAGCTTCGATCCTTGTATAGCTTGTGCAGTTCACGTTCTGAGGTGTTAAAGATGGGGGATTTCGTGGAAGTTGAAAGACACTCCAAGTTCGTCAGAGTTTGTCACTGGGGAATAGTGATAACTTGCCTCTTTCTTACCCTCACTGGAATTCAACTTGCTTTCGGAGTCAAAGTGATAGATGACGCACAGGCTCTACACATCAGGCTCGGATTTATCTTCCTCGGGCTATGGATACTCTTCTCCTACTTCGCTTTAACGGAAGAGTGGAAATGGATCTCCCCAAAAAGAATACCCTACAGCGTGAAGTTCGTTATCGAAGAGGCTATTGCATGGATTAAAGGAGATCACGTCGACGATCCAAGAGCTTACGATCCTAAGAGAAGAGAATACGTCGAAAAAGTCATACCGAGCCAAGTTCTCGTGTGGTGGACTTACGTAGCCTTAACGCTCGTGATCGGACTTACTGGTTTAGCCCTCTATGATCCAAAGACCTATAACTTCGTATTGAAAGCTTCAGAGCCACTTTCCAATCTACTTGGCGTTGACAGCTACGCGTTCATCAGAGCTACCCACAGGTTCGTGATGTTTCTCTACGCCGCAATAGCAGTAACTCACGCCTATGCGGCGACGATATTCGGAACACTCGGCTCGATGATACACGGAAAGAGGAAAGAAAAGGTCGCAACTGTTGGAGATTTGAAGCGCAAACATGTCCCGAAAGCGATTGCTGGTGCTGGGGGTAGGTAATCCCCTCGCTGGAGATGACGCTATCGGAATAGAGATCGTGAAAAGATTGAAAAAGCTGAAATTGCCGAGAGAAGTGGATGTGGTCGAGGGAGGAACTTTAAGTTTTCAACTCATAAATTTTTTTGATAATTACGATAAAATAGTGGTTGTCGATGCTGTGAAATCGGGAAAAAAGCCAGGCAGTGTTGTCAGGATTGAAATGAAGGATTTTATCGAATCGCTGAGCG
>NZ_WANY01000202.1:0-2088 GCF_015521575.1 Ferroglobus sp. | reverse complement strand
TATGCTGTCATAGAGTTCTTCAGAATATCGATAGAATCGTTAAAAGTGGCTGGAGGACTTTTGCTGTTCATTGTTTCGGTGGACATACTTCTCGGAAGAAAAACGAGGGAATACTACTTCCAGAAAGGGCTTGAAAGCGTCGATGTTGATTCCATAGCCGTCTTTCCTCTTGCACTACCTCTCTACACGGGTCCGGGAGCTATAACGGCAACGATAGTATTGGCTTCCGAGACAGACATCGTAGGAAAGATGATCTTAGTTCTCGCGATACTCGTCGTTTACGGAATAGTCAGGCTCACCCACGTTTATAGCACCGCCATAATTTCCCTTCTCGGAAAGAGCGGCTCAGACATAATTGCCAGAATTATGGCGATTTTCCTTGCCTCGATAGGAGTTGAGTATATATTTGACGGAGTTCTATCTATCGTGAGGTGAAAGCATGCATAGAGCGATTGCCGAGAGAATCCCAGAGGGGAAAAGGGTAGCAATTGGTGTTTACAGAGAAAGAGAAGACTACGACAAAAAGGTTGTGAAAGCAGCAAAACTCTGCAACTTTGCCAAAGTTGTGGTGGTGGATGAAGGGGAAAATACCGAGAAAAGGCTTTTGGACATGGTTGAAAAAGGGGAAGTTGACGCTGCCGTGCGAGGAACTGCGAGGGCTTCGAAGATGATTGCCGAGCTGAAAAGAAGAGGTTACGAGTTCGTGAGAATAGCTCTACTTGAGACTTTCTACGGAAAACTCTTCCTCCTTTCGCCGGTTGGAGTTGATGAGGGAAAAAGCTTGGCTGAGAAAATTATGATAGTCGAAGAGGCTAAGAAAATGGCTTTAAAACTCGGGATGAATGATAAGGTGGCTTTTTTGGCTGGAGGAAGGCTCGGAGATGTAGGAAGAAGCGAAGAAGTCGACAGAACTCTTGCCGAAGCTGAGCTCCTCGCGAAAATTTGCGGAGGAGTGAACAGAGAGATTCTCCTTGAGGATGTGGAAGAGGACATCATAATCCCGCCGAACGGGATAATAGGAAACTACATATTCAGAGCGATGTGCTACCTTGGTGGAGGAAGGGAATACGGAGCCTATTATGCGAAACTGCCCTTCACACTAATAGACACGAGCAGAGCTCAAAGTGCCGAAGGCTATTTGAGAGCATTAGCCTTGGCAGCGGTGATGTCGGAATGAGGGAGTATCCAGGAAGACCAGTAATTGGTGTTGGAGCCGTGATAATAGAGGATGAGAAAATCCTGCTCGTCAGAAGAGCTAACGAGCCGAACAAGAATATGTGGTCAATTCCCGGCGGATTGGTTAGAGTGGGGGAATCTCTCCACGAAGCTTTAAAAAGGGAAATTCTTGAGGAGATCGGTGTTGAAATAGAAATAGGAGACGTTGCTTGCGTGACTGAAGAAATCTTTCTGGATAAAGACGGGAGGATAAAGTATCACTACGTTATCGTTGACTTCTTCGCAAAAATAAAGAGCGGGGAAATCAAAGCCGGAAGTGACGCGAAAGAAGTGAAGTGGATAAAGCTTGACGAACTCGGAGAAGATGTCGTGCCTTTTGTTAGAAAGCTTGTGGAAAAGATTTTGAGGGAGGAAAAAATGATATATCTCCCCGGAGGGAAGACTACTCTATAACTTCACGGGTGTGAGGTATGAGTATCGAAGAACTTTACGAGGTCATAAGAAGACACACGGAATTTTACAAAAATTCCCTTCCGCTAATTGCGAGTGAGAACATAACAAGCAAGTTTGTTAGAAACTGCTACATCAGCGACCTCGGGCATAGGTATGCTGAAGGAAAGATAGGGGAGAGGTTTTACGAGGGTTGCAGCTTCGTGGATGAGATCGAACTCATGGCTGTAAGTCTTATGAAAGATCTCGTTAAGGCTCCTCACGTTAACGTTCAGCCGATAAGTGGCGTTGTAGCCAACATGGCGGGGTTTTTTGCTCTAACAAATCCGGGAGACAAGATATTCGCCCTCTCAATCCCCTCTGGAGGTCACATAAGTCACGAAAAGTATTCTGCTGCAGGCTTAAGGGGTTTGCAGATAGTACATTACCCTTTTGACGCTGAAAGCATGAACATAGACGTTG
>NZ_WANY01000201.1:0-3295 GCF_015521575.1 Ferroglobus sp. | reverse complement strand
TCTCTGTGGAGAGACCTAAGACCGGAGATAAATTACGATGTTTGCAACAATTGCTTGAACTGTTGGCTTCACTGTCCCGAGGGAGCGATAAAAAGAAGGGGGAGAGTTGAGATAAACTACGAATTCTGCAAGGGCTGTTTGATCTGCTACGAGGTTTGTCCGAAAAGTGCTATCACCTTTTCCGAGGAGGTGGTCGCATGATTATTACCGGAAATCAAGCTGCCGCTCTGGCTGCGAAGAATGCAAAGGTAAGAGTTGTCGCAGCATATCCGATAACTCCAGCCACACCGGTTCTTGAGGAGATCGCAAAAATGATCGAAGCGGGAGAGATGAGAGCACGACTAATTCTCGTTGAGTCGGAGCATTCTGCAATGGCTGCTTGCATTGGAGCTTCATTAGCTGGAGCAAGATGCTTCACAGCCACCTCAAGCCACGGCTTGGCTTACATGCACGAAATGCTTCACTTCGCAACGAACTCAAGAGCGCCGGTTGTCATGGCTGTGGCAAACAGAGCTATCGGACCGGGATGGAACATATGGGCTGACTTGAGCGACAGCATTTCCCAAAGAGATACGGGTTGGCTGCAGTTTTACTGCGAAGACAATCAGGAAATCTATGACAGCGTAGTGATGGCTTACAGAGTTGTGGAAAGCGAGGGCGTTTTGCTTCCGGCGATGGTGTGTTACGATGGTTTTGTTCTTTCTCACATGGCTATGCCGGTTGAAATTACCGATGTTAGCGAGTTTATCGAGGACTTCAGCTTACCTTCGGTAATCGATTTTGAAAATCCGACAACTTTCGGCAACATCTTGTCTCCAGATTACTTCATGAAGTTGAGGAAGGAGGTATTCGAAGCCCATTTAAGAGCCCTCAAGGTTATGAAAAAGATCGAAAAAGAGTTTTACGAATTTTCCGGAAGGTACACACCTTTAGTCATCGAAAACTACCGTTTGGAAGATGCTGATGTTGCGATAGTTGCGATGGGAGCGATAGCTTCTGAAGCCAAGGTGGCTGTAGATAGTTTGAGGGAAAAAGGTGTTAGGGTTGGTTTGCTCAGGATCAAGTCTTTCAGACCATTCCCCAAAAAGGAGATCGTTAAAGCTTTGAAAGATTTGGAGAAAGTCTACGTTTTCGATCGAGCCGGCAGTCCTGGATGTGAAGGACAGCTGTTTTCCGAGTTGAAATCAGCTCTCTTCGATCTCAAATCCCCTCCAGAAGTTTACGGAAAAATAGTCGGTTTGGGCGGAAGAGATGTCACCTACAGAACTTTCGAGAAAGTCCTTCTTGAGAGAATTTCTGACGAATGGATTTTGGAGGTGGTAGTTTGAGAATTTCCGAGTTGCCCGAGGAGGAGTTCCTTCTCCCCGGAAACGCAGCCTGTCACGGATGTTCATCGACTCTATGCCTTAGAGTAGTTTTGAAAGCCCTTGGGAAAAGAACAGTCCTCGTAATCCCGGCAAGCTGCTCCTCGGTTTATCAGGGAATGTTTCCGAAGTCTGCAATAGCGGTTCCGGTAATAAACACAGCCTTTGCCTCAGCTGCTGCAACAGCTTCAGGTGTGAAGGCGGCTCTCCTTGAAAGAGGTGTAGATGCTGATGTCGTTGTCTGGGCTGGAGACGGTGGAACTTACGATATAGGATTGCAATCTCTCTCCGGAGCTGCCGAAAGGGGGGAGGATATGATATACATCTGCTACAACAACGAGATGTACTCAAACACCGGCGTTCAGAGGAGTGGGGCTACACCATACGGAGCTTGGACGAACACAACTTTGAGTGGAAAAAAGGAGCATAGAAAGGATGTTGCCGAAATAATGATTTCTCACGGAGCTTCCTATGTCGCCACAGCTTCAGCTGGCTATTTACTCGACCTCTACAAAAAGGTTAGGAGAGCGAGAAAAATTAGCGGGTTTAGGTACATAGAAATACTCACCCCATGCCCTCCCGGCTGGAAGTTTCCGATGAGCAAGAGCGTTGAAATTGCCAAGCTTGCAGTAGAAACGGGAATGTGGATTCTCTACGAATACGAAGAAGGCAAGATTAAATTGACGGGAGTTAGTAAAGCCATTGCTGAAGGAAAAAGGAGAAGAAAAAGAGTTGAGGAGTATTTGTTCTCTCAGGGCAGATTTTCCCACCTCTCGTCAGAAGATGTTTTTGAGATTGAGAGGTGGATCGAGGATAGGTGGAGGAGAATTTTGGGGAGGAATGTTTATGCAGCTCCAGCAGAGTTTTATGTTTGAGTTGATGGAGAAGGATGATTTCGAGGAGGTAATTTTCTTTCAGGATAAGAAGTGCGGTCTAAAATCGATAGTTGCAATTCACGACACAACCCTTGGACCCGCTTTGGGCGGAACGAGAATATGGAACTATAAGAGCGAAGTTGAAGCTCTTAAAGACGTTCTAAATCTCGCAAAGGCTATGACGTTGAAAGCTGCGGCAGCCGGATTAAATTTCGGCGGAGGAAAGGCTGTAATAATCGGAGACCCGAAAAGGGTGAAAAGTGAAGTTTTGCTGAGGAGCTACGGAAGATTCATCCAATCTCTGGGAGGTAGGTTTATAACAGGTGAAGATGTTGGAACGACTGTAGAGGATGTAAGAATAATGAAAGTTGAAACAGACTACGTCACAGGAGTTGAACTCGATCCGTCTCCTTTCACAGCCTACGGAGTTTTCCACGGAATGAGAGCTTGTTTGGAACACGTTTTCGGAGATGGCTCATTTGAAGGAATTCACGTGGCTGTTCAGGGGGTTGGGAAAGTTGGGAGTGTGCTTGTGAAGCTTTTGTTAGAGAACGGAGCCGAAGTTACATTTACGGACATAAACCCAGAAAATGTTGAAGAATTCAGAAAGCTCGGAGCCGAGTACGTTGAACCGAACAGAATTTACTCCGTAAAATGCGACATCTTCTCTCCCTGTGCTTTGGGTGGCGTGATAAACGACGAGACGATCCCAAAGCTCAGATGCAAAATTGTCGCCGGAGCTGCCAACAACCAGCTTGAAAATGAATGGCATGCTGAAGAACTTGCCAAGAGAGAAATTCTGTACGCTCCGGACTTCATAATCAACGCCGGAGGATTAATTACCGTCGCTACGGAATACGTGTGCAGAAAGGAGAATAAGAGCGTTAACGAGAAGTTTCTTAAAAAAGAGATCGAGGGAATAAAAAAGAGGCTCGAAGAGATCTTCAAGATTTCCGAAGAGATTTTGGATTCATCTGGAAGGCAAATTTCCACCCACAAAGCTGCTGAGATGTGGGCGGCTGACAGAATCAGAAATTTGAGGGAGATGAAAAGAAT
>NZ_WANY01000200.1:0-2639 GCF_015521575.1 Ferroglobus sp. | reverse complement strand
TGTTAGGAGATACGTAAAAAAGAAGGGAAAGTATATCAGATATTACGAACTTTTGAAGGAGGTCGACTGGAATGAGCTCAAAAGAGAAGTTGAGGATTTCAGAAGAACTTTCAGACTTGGAGAACGTGATGGTTGACACCTCTGTGCTGATAGAGTATTCGAAAGCGAAAAAACTTGAAATGCTCGATGATAGCCACATCTCCGTCATAACGCTAATTGAGTTTCTGAGGTATTACAGAGATGACAGAACCAGAAAAGAATTGAAATCGCTCCTCGAGAGTTTTTTTAAGGTTGTCAGCCTTGATAACGAGGTGGTTTTGACCTATTGCAATCTGCACAACTCCCTCAAAGAGAGGGGTCTGCAGATAGGTGATGCAGATCTACTAATCGCATCATGCGCCCTTTCGAAAGACCTAACGCTTTACACTCTCGATTTGAGGCATTTTGAGAGGCTTGAGGAGTTCGGTTTGAAGCTACTGAGAATTGAAGGAGGTGTTTGACGTGTTCGAAAAAGCCCTTATTTTGAGTCTGTACAGCATAACACCCGTGCATGCTGGAAGCGGAGCTGAGATGAGCGTGATAGATTTACCGATACAGAGGGAAAGGCACACTGGCTTTCCGGTGATATGGGGGCAGAGTTTGAAGGGTGTTTTGAGGAGTTACTACACCAAGATCGACGATTCGCAAAACAAGGTTAAAACCGAAGTCATATTCGGACCTCCGACTGACAGTGCATCCGACCACGCAGGAGCGATAAGTGTGGGAGATGTTAAGGTGCTGCTGTTCCCAGTGAGAAGTGCTAAGGGTGTTTTTGCCCACGTAACCTGTCCGATGGTGCTGAAAAGGTTTAGGAGAGACCTTGAGCTTGCCAATATTACTGTTAATTTCAAAATCCCACCGCTGAAGTCTGAAAATTTCGCTGCGGTTTCACTGGATACAATTCTCGAAGTGCAAGAAAATAAAATAATTATAGAGGACTTAGCTCTCAATGCTGAAAAGCAAAACATTTCTCAAATCGTAGAGGCAATTTCTAGAATATCTCCGATCAGTCTGGATGAAAATAGAATAGTGATTGTACAGGACGATATCTTCAGCATTTTCGTTAGGACGACCACCGAGATCCTGGCAAGAGTGAGAATCAAAGCGGAAACTGGGACTGTCGACGAAGGAGCGCTGTGGTATGAGGAATATTTACCGAGCGATGTGGTGATGTATTCAGTTATAGCAATTGCTGAGCCAAGAAGGAAAACGAATGAATTGTCAACGGCTGAAGATGTAGCAGAAGAGTTCAGAAAATTCGACGGTAAATTCGTTCAGGTTGGTGGTAATGAAACTATCGGTAAGGGATTCGTTAAGTTAGGGGCGGTCGGTAATGAAAACGCTTGAGCAGGAGAGAGCTAAATTTGCGTATGAAAAAGTAAAGTCGGTGAAAGGCAGAGACTTTGAAGAGGACTACGCAAAATACGTAAAAAACGCTCCAGCTATGATTTTAACGAACGGGCTAGGAAATACTCTGGCTTACTATAGATCTAAAAAGAGAGAGGCTTACACAAAGTTATACGAACACTTCGGCGAGTGGTTGCAGGAGAGGGGTTACTGCAAAAAAGATGAGGATGTGCTGGAGTGGATCACTAAAACTGACTCTCTAATAGTTTTCCAAGCAACACAGGAAGTTCTCGCATTGCTCAACTGGATGACGAAATTTGCGAGAGCTGAACTAAAGGAGAGTGATTCAGGATGAGTGAAACTCTCAAATTCTTCGTTGCAAAGGACTTACTACCCTTGGCAGAAAACACTTTCAAAAGAGGTAAGTATATTGGTATTCTCGATAACTTATCTATTTTGCTCACGAAGTTTTGTCCCTTTTTTGAGAAAAACGGCGAAGTGGAAAAGCCCAAACACGATCGCTTTGGTCACGAAATCAAACTACCTGAAAAGGCGCTGGAGCTGTATGACAGTTATTTCAACCACTTTGAGAATTTTTTAAGAGGGGTTAAAGCCAGCACATTCAATTTAGTAACAAAATCCCGCCTCGTAGTCGGCTTGGGCGATGAAAGTGTTTACGAAATCTCTATAAGACTCCACAGGAATTACGGAGTTCCGTACATTCCGGGATCTGCTTTGAAGGGTGTTGCAAAGCACTACGCCATATACAGGCTAGCGGAAGAGTTGGTCAATCAGGAAGGGGGTGACTTCTTCAAACTCACAGGTAAAGTGCAGAAATCCGTTGAGGAGCCGGACGATTCCAAGGTTTCCGGAGACGTTAAATCTCTGAGTTTTGAGATCGATGGAGTGGAGATGACTTTCGAAGATATCAGGAGAATTTTCGGAACGCAAAGATGGGTGGGGGAAGTAGTGTTCTTCGACACCTTCCCAACGCCTGAGCAGCTCAAAAGCAAACCGATACTGGAACTCGACATCATGAATCCCCACTACCAGCCCTATTATCAGCATGGAGAAGCTCCCGGAGATTGGCATTCCCCGACACCGATCTTTATCCTGACCGTTCCCAAAGGGTTTGAATTTATTTTCTCTTTGGCTCCAAGGGAAGCAGGTGGTGGTGAGATCGTAGAAAAAGCTGGAGTACTTCTGAGGGAGGTGTTGCAGAGATTTGGTGTAGGGGCTAAAACACTGTCTCT
>NZ_WANY01000199.1:0-8960 GCF_015521575.1 Ferroglobus sp. | reverse complement strand
TCTATACGATATATGTACTTAACACCCCTTCTCCCCCTCGACCTCACAGCCCTCTTTTCCACGATCCCAAGCTTGTTTAGTTTCTTGAGAATCGAAGAAACGGTCGTGTACGGAATATTCTCCTCTTTTAAATTCTTCCAAACGTCTTTAGCGCTTGCCTCCCCTAATTTTCTAACGATTTCGAGCACTTTTAGCTCCTTATCTTTTAAAGGCAGCACGTTATGAAATTTGTCATGATTGTTAATATAACTTTTTTCCCTTATTTGTTAGCCTAACGAGGTATTTCCGATAAACGTCGTATTAAACTTTTCGATTTCCGAAATTTTTCGTAAATTTTAAATACGTCACTCACTTCAATATATAACATGAAAGTCTCCGGGAAAATTGTTGTGCTGTTTTTTGCTGCAGCAGTTCTACTGTTTCCAGCGACTGCAGAAGAGCTCTGTATAGCCTGCCACTACAAACAAACACCGAACATAGTCAAGGACTGGGAAAAGAGCAAACACGGAAAATACGGAGTTACTTGCAGCGTCTGTCACGAAGCTAAGGAAGGAGAGTTCGGCTTAGAGCACCACGGATACAAAGTTTCCCCAGTCGTTTCTCCGAAAAAGTGTGCCGAATGCCACAAGTATGAGTACGAGACGTTCTCGAAGAGCAAACACGCTTTTGCAGCCGTCAATGGACCGTTGTCACCTTGGTGGAAAGCAATGCTGGAAAAGGGCTTAAATCCGCTTGATCCAGAAACAGCTAAGCAAAATCCGCCGAGAGAGTTTGTAAGAAACGTCACAACTCCGCTCTTCCCAACTGGAGGGGTGCTTAAGAAAATTGGTTTACTCGACGATCTCAACAGAGAAAACCAGGTTCTCGGATGTATGGAGTGTCATGGAAGCTATGTCTATTACGACGGAGAAAAGCTGCAAGGCTGGCCGAACCTCGGAATTGGAAGAGTGAACCCAGACGGTAGCTTAGGAAGTTGTTCTTCCTGCCATTCTCCGCACAAGTTCAGCATAAAGGAAGCGAGAATGCCAGAAACTTGCGGTAAGTGCCACCTCGGACCGGATCACCCACAGATAGAACAGTACTTAAAGAACACGTACCACGGTGTAAGATACAAAGCCGAGTCAAAGAACTGGAACTGGGAAGCTCGACCGTGGAAAGTGGGGGTTGATTTCTCAGCCCCGACTTGCAGCGTTTGCCACATGGGCGGAATTGCCGACGCTTCAGGAAAGGTGATAGTCCCGAGCACCCACGATGTTGGTGCGATGCTGAAGTGGGAAACGCAAGGACCGTTTAACTTCTACCAGAGCAGCAATCCAAACAAGGTAATCGGCTTCACACCAGACAAAGAGCTTGCTGAACAGAACAGAGAGAGGATGAAGAAGATTTGTCAAGCTTGCCACAGTCCAAGGTGGGTTGATCAGTACTTTGAGAGCTACGAGAAGGTGCTCGAAGACTACAACAAGACCGCAAAGTACGCCAAGAGCTTGCTCGATAAGATGTACGAAGAGGGACTGATCGATCCCAGCAACAAGCTTGACGAGTTCCCAGAGCAGATGTGGTACTATATCTGGCACCACGACGGAAGAATATGGAGATTCGGAGCGGCGATGATGTCTCCCGACTACGCTCACTGGGAGGGAGCTGTCGAAAGCATCCTCGACCACCTTGCAAGAATGATAGACTGGTACGAAACCCAGAAGAAGCTGAGAGGAGAAACTCCAAAGCTTTCGACAATGGAAGAGAACAGTGAGGTAGGAGTCGCAAAAGAGAGCGTGGAAGAGAAGACTGTCAGAGCCGAAAAGGCTGAAAGTTCAGCAAGCGAAACAGCTAACTTCAAAGCTGTGGAGCTAACAGCAGGAAGCGTAGCTTTGCTTGCAGCCCTTGCGATAGCAGGAAAGATCAGAAGACGATCCTAAACCAATTTTTTAATTATTTTTGAGGGAGCGGAGCCATGAAAGTGACATGGAGAATTCTTCTGCTCTACATAGCCGGCATTTTGATATTCTTTGCCGCAAGAGCCGTCTTTGTCCCACCGAGCTTCGGTGAATTGGGGCACTACAGGGCAGATTCGATTGAAGAGATCGCGAAAATTCAAACTAAGGTAGGGGAAAATTTTGAGTGCTTTAATTGCCACGTGAACGAGTACGTTTCTTGGAGCGTTGGAAAACATAAGGGAATAAGCTGCATGAGTTGCCACGGATTGCTTAAGGCTCACGCGGAGAATCCGGAAAAACATGAGGCTAAAGATGATATTCTCGGCTACAACGCCTATCCGAGCGTAACGGAGTTCTGTATGAGCTGCCACGCAAAAAGTCCCTCAAAGCCAAAGAACTTTCCTCAAGTAACGATCGAGCACGGAAGGGAGAAAAACTGGAACTGCACGAAGTGTCACGATCCTCACGACCCGGTGAGGTGATATGAACAGGAGAAAATTCCTCCTCGCTTCTTCATCCGTTTTAGCAAATTTAGTCGGCGTTAGCTTGGCGAAATTGAACGAAGGTAAGAAAGAGAACGAACAAAAGAGCGGTCATCCGGGATACATATTCGTTGTGGACACAAGAAAGTGCATAGGCTGCGGGAGGTGCGTTAGAGCCTGTAAAGTAGAAAACGATGTCCCTCTGGAACCATACTACTTCAGAACTTGGGTGGAAAGATACGTATGGTTAAAGGGAGAGGAAGAGCCAAAAGTCGACTCGCCAAACGGTGGTTTTGACGGTTTCCCGGAAATCTACGATGAGAAAGAAGTCGTGAAGAGTTATTTCGTTCCAAAGCTCTGCAATCAGTGTAAAGAACCTCCGTGCGTTCAAGTCTGTCCGGTTGGAGCGACATACAAAACTCCAGACGGGGTTGTTTTGGTTGATGAGAAGTACTGCATAGGCTGCAGATATTGCATCCAAGCCTGCCCCTACGGAGCTCGATATTTGTATCCCTTCGACGGTCCGAGAGAGAGCAGAAGAGGCACTGCCGACAAATGTACGTGGTGCTACCACAGAATAACGAAGGGCTTGCTGCCAGCGTGCGTATTAGCGTGTCCGACTCAAGCGAGAAGATTCGGAAGAGCTGATGACGAGAGGCTCCTCAAACTGATAGAGGAAAATCCCGTTTCCGTTCTCAAGCCAGAACAAGGGACGAAGCCAAGAGTGTTCTACATAGGCATCGATTCGGAGGTGAGGTGATGAGCGAAATACTTCAAGAGGCTTTAAAGCTTGTAGAGGGATTCATCTACCCAAACGAGGTCGAAATTTACTGGAGCGTACTCATAGCGGTATATCCCTACATCACAGGATTGGTTGCTGGAGCTTTCATAGTAGCCTCCCTCGAAAGAATTTTCAACGTAAAGGAAGTGAAGCCAACCTACAGACTTTCGCTTCTTACAGCCCTCGCTTTCCTACTCACTGCACCGCTACCCCTCATAGCTCACTTAGGGCATCCGGAAAGGGCTTTCGAAATTATGTTCACGCCCAACACCTCCTCAGCCATGGCAATGTTCGGCTTCGTTTACGCTTGGTATTTGCTCGTGGTCTTACTGATAGAGATATACTTCGACTACAGAAGAGACATCGTTGAGTGGGCTAAGACTAAAAAGGGACTCAGAGGAATCATATACAAAATTCTAACCCTCGGTGATTACGACGTAAGCGAACAAGCCGTAAAAAGAGACGAAAAGATCGTGAACGTCATTACGATCATAGGGTTGCCTTCCGCAGCATTCCTCCACGGCTACGTGGGATTCATCTTTGGAAGCGTGAAAGCCAATCCTTGGTGGAGCTCACCATTGATGCCGATAATCTTCCTGTTTTCAGCGATGGTCTCCGGAATTGCTTTGGTTCTTGTCATCTACGTTTTGGGCAGCTACCTACGGGGAAGCAAGCCAGATGAGAAGTGTGTAGACAAGCTTGCCAGCTATCTGCTCTACTCCTACATCCTCGACCTCGGTTTGGAGTTCATGGAAATCGGTCACATATTCTACACGAGAGAAGAAGGGTTCGAAGCGATAGTGAGGCTCATTAACGAGAAGATATTCTTCAGCTTCGTCATCGTTCAAATGGTGCTTGGCGCAATAGTTCCAGTGATTCTCATAGTGCTGGCAAAGAGCTTCAAATCTCTCAAGAGGAGAGTGCCGGTGTACACCCTCGCATCCCTTCTAACCTTGGTGGGAGTTTTCGCAATGAGGTGGAATGTCGTCATAGGGGGACAGATACTTTCGAAAACCTTCAGAGGTTTCAGCTACTACATAATGCCCCTTTTCGGAGCGGAAAGTGCCTCCATAGCGATGGCGATAATGGCAGTGCCGTTCATAATCCTTTACATACTCGTGAAAGTGCTGCCGCCTTGGGAGGAAAAAGTTCCCTCATAATTTTTTAGAAAACTCTTTTTATTCTTTCCTCTTTTCTACTTCCATGAAGTTCTCTTCGGACTTAAAACTGATAGTTCTCTACCACGGAAACTTCGGGGAGAAATTTGTAGCAAATCTCATGAACTATCGAAACTCCTGCCCGTCCTTTGGAGCTTGCGGAATCGACAGCTGCGTTCAGTGTAAGGATGAAGTTTACAGCTTTTCCAAAAACATCTTGGCGACCTACGCGATGATAGATCCGTTGAACATGCCTGATTTTATTGAAAATGCCGAAGATTTTCTGCCGAAGAAGTTTCCAGAAGCAGATCTGGCTGTGGCTATAAACATGCATCCGGACGTTTTACTTGCTTTGCCGGAAAAACTCAGCGAATTTGGAATAAAAGCTCTGATAGTCCCTATAGAAGAGCCAAGATGGGGTACTCCCGGACTCGTCAGGCAGCTGAAAGAAAAATGCGAAGATCTCAAGTTGGAATTTGCAGCTCCTAAACCGTTTTGTTCGCTGTACGAGACAAAGCTGCCCACTATAAGAAGATTTTTCGAAGAAATGGCAATGGGGTATCCCAAGTTCAGAATAGAAATTAGCGAAGAGAACGGCTACAAGAAGATTGAGGAAGTTGAAGTTCTGAGGAGTCACCCCTGCGGATGTGCATGGTTCGTAGGGATAAGACTAAGAGAGTTCAGCTTTTCGACAATGAGAGAGCTCTGGGACAGAGTTTCCGAAGCCCACCACAGCTATCCTTGCACCGCAAGCATGGACAAGGATTTGGAGTACAACGAAACTCTTTTGCATGTCGCCGGCTATATAACAAGGCATGCCGTTGATAAGGCTGTAGGTTACGAAGGTGAGGAAGAAATTCCCGAACACATCAGAAGCGTTGTGATAAAAGAGTAACCTTATATTTTCCAAATTCTTTCTTCGAACATGGAGATTGAAGTAAACGGAAAGAAAATTTTTCTGAGAAGTGAAAAGGACGGAGACTTTTTCTTTATACACGGAGCCGGATGCACATCGGAGATCTGGAAGAAACAGCTAAGAGAAGTCGGTGGTTTTGCTATAGACCTTCCGAATCACGGGCAAAGCGAAGATTTCGAAATAAACTCGGTAGAGGACTACGCAAAGGTCGTGAAAGATGTCATTGAGAAGCTCAACAAAGAGTTTATAGTTGTCGGCCATTCGATGGGTGGAGCAATTGCTCAAGCTTTGGCCAAAAGCAATGGTGTTAAAGGACTCGTTTTGCTCTCCACCGGAGCCAAGCTTAAGGTGAATCCAAAGCTCCTTGAAGGTTTGAGAAACAACTTCGAGGGAATGGTTGAAAAACTCGTCGGCTGGATGTTTTCGAAAAGCTACGAAGGGAAGAGAGACAGAGAGTTCGTGAAAAACATGATACTCGGCTGCGGAAAAGATGTAGTTGTCAAAGATTTCGAAATCTGCGACAAATTCGACTACACTCAAGACTACGAAGCCGGATTGAAATTTAACTGCGAAGTGCTAATTGCTGTCGGAAGCGATGATGTTATGACGCCAGTGGAGAACTCGGAATACCTGCGAGATAAGTTAAATGCGAAAATAGCGGTGATAAACAACTCCGGACACATGGTAATGCTCGAAAAGTGGAAGGAGTTAAATAAAATACTAAAAGAGTTTTCAGAGAGCTTCAGCTGAAACGTAAAGCTTTTCGAGTAGCTTATCTTTTTCTTTCGAGTCAAGTAAAGCGTGTTCTAAGACTTCCTCTATCCTCGTCACCGGGATTATTTCTATCCTTCCCTCGTGCTCAGCGTCAAGCAGAACATCGTCAAGATTGTCCTTCGGAATTATTACCTTCTTCAAACCGGCTTGAATAGCTGCTTCGATTTTCTGAGTGACACCTCCAACTGGCAGAACTTCTCCTTTGACGGACAAGCTTCCCGTCATCGCTATATCTTGTCTCACTGGAATTTTCTCAAGAGCCGAAATTACCGCTGTTGCTATGCTTATGCTTGCCGAATCTCCTTCAACTCCCTCGTAAGTTCCAACGAACTGTATGTGAACATCGTAGTTGGAGATGTCCCTTCCCATAATCTTCTTAATTATCGCTGAAACGTTCCAGACAGCTTCCTTAGCAATCTCCTGCAATCTTCCCGTAGCGATAACCCTACCCTCTTCCTTGCTCAAAGCCGGAGTGACTTCGGCTATAATCGGAAGGACGATGCCAGCTGATTCGCCTATCACAGCCAATCCGTTAACTCTCCCAATTTCCGCTCCTTCCGTGACGAACAGCTTGTAATCTCTCCTCCTCTCTATATACTTATCTGCAAGCTGCTCTTCAACAGACTTTGCGATCCTCTTAGCTCTTAACACATGCTCCGCTCTAACGACGCTTGCCCCTTCGCTTAACGCAATATCTCCAGCAGTTCTTACCAATCCTCCAAGTTCTCTCAGTCTTAAAGTTAGATGCCCTCTCCTTCCGGCTCTCTTCTTAGCCTCCTTTATTATCTCAGCCACCGCATACTTGTCAAAGTGGGGAATCTTTCCGTCTCTCCTCACTTCCTGAGCAACGAATCTCACAAGCTTCCTCCTGTTTTCCGGAGTGTCGGGCATTGTGTCGTTCATGTAAATCTCGTAGCCGTATCCCTTGATTCTGCTCCTCAAAGCCGGATGCATTCCCATGAGCGCATCTAAGTTACCAGCTGCGACCAAAATGAAATCGCATGGAACCGGCTCAGTTCTAACCATTGCTCCACTGCTTCTTTCGCTCTGCCCAGTAATCGGGAACTTCTTTTCCTGCATTGCCGTAAGTAGCTTCTGCTGAGACTCTATCGTCAGGGTGTTTATCTCGTCTATGTAGAGAACTCCCTTGTGAGCTCTGTGAATTGCCCCAGCCTCAACTCTCTCGTGAGCGGGAGTTTCAAGTCCTCCGCTCTGGAACGGATCATGCCTGACATCTCCGAACAAAGCTCCAGCGTGAGCGCCGGTGGCGTCTTCGAAGGGAGCCGTCTCCTTTCCGGCGTTGTTGACAAGCAGCTTGGGAACATTTCTCTCCTCTCTCGGAATCATGTACCTTGCGAGCATGAAAAGCATTATCGCCGCTATAATTCCCCAGAGCATTTGATTTTGAAGAGTCGCATAGGCTATGATGAAGAAGACAAGCATGAATAGAAACATGTTCCTTGCCTGAGCTTTTTTCATCGCCTCTTGCTTGTACGCCTCCACTATCTCCTTCCCCTTTCCTGCCGGAACTGTTCTTATCTTCGGCTGGTTGGGATCCTCCGGATTAGGGAAAACGAGGATGTCTTCAAGCTCTTCTTTAGGCAAAAGCTCAGCCATGGCTTTGGCTAACATCGACTTTCCTGTTCCCGGAGAGCCTATGAGAAGAACGTGTCTTCTTTGCACAGCAGCTTTCTTTATAGCCTCAACAGCGTGATCCTGCCCAATAACCTGATCTATCAGCTTCTGAGGTACCTCTATTTCCTCCGTTGTTTCAAATTCCAAACCGCCAAGAAGTTCTTTAATATCCTCGTTCATTCTTATAAATTGAGTAGAGTTTCATGCTTTAAATACGTTTTGGACTTCATTCAGCTCCTTCAGTATTTGCTTGTAAAACTGTAGCAAAAAGTTGTGTCTTTCCTCAGCAAGCTCTTTAGCGGTTTTCGTGTAAAGTAAGTCCTTCAGCTTGAGCAATTTCTCCTCGAAATGTCTCAAAGTCTCTTCAATACTCCTGCCTCTTTCTCCGGAGAACATAAAAGCCCTTGCAACTCCTACAGCTCCGATCGCATCGAGCTTGTCCGCATCACTCAACACTTTGGCTTCAAGAGTTTTCGGCTCAACTCCCGAAGAGAAAGAATGAGAAGCTATGCAATGGCAAACAGCCTCTATAAAATCCTCACCGTACCCCTCCTTTTCAAGGATTTCTCTTGCCATCTCAGCCCCTTTCAAAGCGTGATTTTCCTCATCCCTCGCTATGTCGTGAAGTTCTGCTGCCTTTTCAACAATTTCCACATTGGCTCCTTCCCTCTTAGCTATGAAAACCGCAAGCTTCTTCACCCTCTCGACGTGGTCTTCATAGTGCGGAATACACAAACACCCCCAGCGGAGCTATTACTAAAGCTGGGAGCATGTTGGCAGCTTTGAATCTGCTCAATCCAACAACGTTAAAGCCAATAGCCATCACGATTATACCTCCCGAAGCCGTAACCTCCGCGATTACCTCTTCCGTTAAATAACTCGCTATACTGCCAGCAAATAAGGTAATCGTTCCCTGATAAACTAAAATTGAAAGAGAGGAAAGAGCCACGCCAAGTCCGAAAACTGCCGACAGAAATAAAGCCGAGACCGTGTCAAGCATCGTTTTGGCGAGAATGATCGAAGCGTCTCCAGTTAACCCTTCCCTTATCGACCCAACAACAGCCATTGGTCCGACACTAAAGAGAATCGTGGCTGTAACGAATCCTTCGGCAAAAGTAAAACCCGAGAACTTCTTCTCAATTTTTGCCGCTAGAGTTTCCAATCCATCTTCTATTTTAATCGCCTCTCCAATAACCGTTCCTATAACAACGCTCGCAATTATCAAAACCGGATTTTTCGTCTCGAAAGCCATTTTCAATCCTATAAAGATTATCGTCAAAC
>NZ_WANY01000198.1:0-3000 GCF_015521575.1 Ferroglobus sp. | reverse complement strand
TGGAAAGGAAATAAACGAGGAAAACGTTAAGGCTGTGCTTGAAGCTGCTGGAATAGAAGTGAACGAGGCAAGAGTCAAGGCATTAGTTACGGCTTTGGAAGGTATAAACATAGAGGAAGCTATAAACAAAGCCGCCTTTGTGCCAGCAGCTTCAAGCACAGCCTTAACGTTTTCCTCGCTTATTTCCTTTCCAGCTGAATGCAGCAGCAAAGCAGCATACACATACTCCATACCCATTCACCTCACCTCTCAACCAAATAATGCACCTAAACCTTCGAGAGCTTCCTCCTCAGCCTTTTCTTCTTCCTCCTCTTCTTCCTTCTCCTCTTCCTCTTTCTTCTCTTCCTTTACCTCCTCCTTAACTTCAACTTTTCTGCCTTCCACAAGCTTCTTCAGCTCTTCATCGAGGGCGTCTTCAGGCAGGAGAGAAGCAAGAGCGAGCATTTCCGAATGAGCCTTCGCAAGTATCTCCGGCATGACGTCCTTTTCGAATATCAGAGCGTTGATAGCCAAGTTCTTAGCGTCAATGAAAGCCTTCGCTATGAGAATCTCAGCAGTCTCTTCCGTCACATATGCAGCGTTGACAGCCAAGTTCAGAGCCTTTCTTGCTGCATCCACAAATTCTTCGAAGACTTTCGCCTCATCTATTGCCAAGTCTTCTGGAGTAAATACTATTCCCTTCTCCATTATTGCTCTCGTTTCTAAGCCTATCTTTATCGGTTTAACATCGAGAAGCTGCAAAGCCCTTGCAACTTCCGGTTTAACGACCTCTCCGGCTTTAACGACCGTGACTGTGTTTTTGACGACAACCCTACCTCTCTCTATTGCCGCTGGAATTCCTCCGGCTTGAAGCTCACCGAGTATCGGACCGGGAGGGAATTTCGTAGGACCGGCTTCAACGACAACATCCACGGGAGAAACCTGATTCGGTTTCAGCGGTGAAGGAACTTTCGTCTCCTCAAGCTTTTTGTAGAGTTTGAATGGATTCATTTCGCTTACGACTATCGCCGTTTGGTCTTCTATAAAGTCTTTCAGTTTTACGAAGTCCCCTCCAAGCTCGTCGAGAGCTCTTTCCAGGAGGCTGTTTTTCACGACTCTTATCTTTGCAAATTCTTTGAAGTCCCTTCTTATTTTTTGGAATTGGGGTGAAGGTACGCCTCTAAATCCGACTATGGCTACGACTGGATGGCTCGTTAGGAGCTTCTTGATGTCTTCAACAGCTTGTCTTTTCCACTGGGGAACTTGTCCGGTTACGGCTGCCATTTCAGATCACCCTAACAGCAGGACCCATCGTGGTTTTAACGTACACGGACTTAACAACTTGGCTTGCATTCTCATACTTGTTTTCAACAACTTTAAGAATTTCGAGGGCATTTTCAGCTATTTTCTCCGGATCCATTTCTCTCGATCCGATAGGAGCGTGAAAAGTAACCCTATCTCTTGTTCTTATCCTAACGGATTTCCTCAACCTGTTTATCATCGGCGTTGGATCTGCAGCGGGAGGAATCGGTTGAGGAATCTTACCCCTCGGACCGAGAATCGGTCCGAGCTTCTTACCGATTTCCGGCATGAGGGGAGCTTCAGCTATGAAGAAGTCTATTTTGTTAGCTAACTTTTTCGCCTCTCTCTTATTTTTCGCAAGCTCGTCTATATCTTCTGGAGAGAGCACGACGTCAGCTCCCGCTTCTTTTGCTTTCAGAGCAACTTCTCCTCTCCCGAATACCCCAACTTTTCTTGGCTTTCCGAGACCGTGGGGTAAGTAGACTACCGCATCTATCCTATTCTCGGGTTTCCTCATGTCAACTCCTCTCAAGTTTACAGCCATCTCCACAGTCTCTACGAACTTTCTCGGTTTGGCTTTCTCTATAGCTTCTCTTATTGCCTCCGCAAGCTTCTCCTTCTCAACCAACATTATATCACCCCGTAGTGCTAACGGCGAACGCCTCCTACGGGCATCGCCTTTAACTTGAGTGAATTAACGCAATCCTCTCTGCTGCTTATTAAAAACTTTGCGCATCCGGGTTGAGGCTTACCTTAATTATTGATAAAATATCTTTCGGCGAGTACGAAAGGCTCCTCTTTCTCTCGATAGCTATCACCCTTAGCATGTAAAAGAGGGCTGTGAGCATCTTGTTTTGCTGTACGGCATCGACGAATTTGTGCTCTATTTCTATCCACTTGAACTCCTTTAATATCCTCTCCTCGTAATCGTTGAAATTCTCTTCCACCAAGCAGTCCCTCAAGATCTCAGCCGATTTTAAAGCAGGAGCGTTTCCTTCTCCGAATCCGCTCACACATCCTATTGCCTCTCCGACTCCGATGTAAATGCACCTGATGAAGGGGCGGCACTTCGAAGGAGGAAGAAGTCGCACTCCGGAAATACAGGAGCACGAAGGCTCTTTTTTCTCGAATCCGTAAGCTTTTCTGAGACCCTCTATTAAAGCTTCTGCTCTTTCCACACTCTTCTCTCCAGCTCCTATGTGCCATCTGTTGTCCCCAAGAGGAAAAGCCCAAGCGTAGCCGAATTGGGAAGTGTAGGTGTAGATGTTCTCGTCTATCTCGTGAACTTCAATTCTCTGAACCGTCGGATATACCCTGTCGTTTTCTATTTTCGGAAGGTATGCTCTTTTATATCCAGTAGCATCAATTTCTATGTCCGCATCGACTTTTTTGAAGTCAATCTCTTTCCACAAGTCCGAAAGCAGCTTGGCTCTGTCGAAAATTACGATGTACTTGTTTTTTAACTTGATTCCGTTCACTATCCCGTACTTTGGTTTTGATAGAATGTAGTCATCTAAATTCACGCCTATGTTTTTGTAAAGCTCCTTCGCCTCTTTATAGGATATTCCCCAAGCACATCTACAGTCCGGTTTATTCCTCACGTCATCGATTCCAACTTCGAATTCGTCTCTCAAAAGAAAGTATAAGTAGCTACCAGCCATTCCAGCACCGTGAATTTGAATCTTCATCGGGAATTTTGAATGTCAAATTATGTTATAT
>NZ_WANY01000197.1:0-3254 GCF_015521575.1 Ferroglobus sp. | reverse complement strand
GTTCTTAACTACCGCGAAAACAAGCATAAGTTTTTGATCGACAAGGCTCGTTGGCTCAAAAGAACTCTTGAGAATCTTAAATTCGGTATTCAGCTAATTTATACGGAGAGTTAAGTTGTTTTTCCGATAGATCGATGCTGAAAACCGGTTAAAAACGTAATCTATTCTACAAGCTGTTCGTAGAGTATTGCAATCATCTTGGAGTGTGATTTCATTCTCTATAACAAAAAAAATACATACAGTACTGACAAAATGGGAAAAAATGAAAGTAAAAGTAGGAAGTAAAAGGAAGGTTGCACTATGGTTTATGTTGTTCACAATAGTAAGCTTAGTTGTTTTTGTTAATTTCTATAAACCGCCATTTGGATATCTGAGAGTGGAGAGAATGCTTCTCCCAGAAAATACGGAACTGGCAAAAAAAGTTTCAGGCTATTCAACCTCGGAGATCGTTAAGTCCGGCAAAGTAAGTTTTTCAATGGATGTATCGCTGAAAGATTATGAAGAGTTGGGAAAATTGCTGAAAAACGGTAACTACGTAAAGCTGAATGGTAGTTACTATTACGTAGATCTCGTTGCGATTGTAGTGTAAAAAAGCTCGATAAAACTCCGGAAAGCTTTGTGAGCATAACCTCCGATGAACTGGAGAAGTATCCGACCATCAACTTATCTCTTTATTATACGAGAATAGAGGAAGTCGAGAGCGAGGGTAATTTCTTCACAGCGGAAGCTGAATTCGAGGAAGTGCTTGCGATTAGCGAACTAATTCAAAAAAGAGGAAATATCTTGGAATACGGTGGGAATTATTACGAGGTTTTCATTAGAACTAAGGTTGTATTCAGAGAGTTTTTGAATCCTGCAAATTGCGTGCTTGTTGGAGAAGAGCTTAAAGATTTTCCTGCATTAAAGAATGGGTTAAAGGAAGCTGAAAAAACTGGAAAATCCATTGTTCGTGTTCCTGTTAGTGAGATAGAAAAATGTGTTGACATGTTTGGAGTGGTGGAGTGCGTCTATTACAACGGTAGCTATTATAGACTGATGTTTGCTAAACCGATGGCTTGAAAAATTCTCTGGATATTGGAATAATAAAAAGGGATATGCTTTCCCCTTAGAAGGCATTGCCAAAAAGGATGTGTTGTGCTCGGAAGGAGAGGTGTTAGATATCTTAAACTGTTGGACATCTTTGTTTAGACAAAACCTTTTTAAGCTGAATAGCAATCCTCTTTTCATGGGTAAGACCGGAACGACTCAATGGATCAAGATAAGGGGAAGAAAAGGACAGACGAGACTCGTTCCATCGAAATACCAGAATTACAAGAAGCCGGGACCTAATCAAAAGTATACCTCCGACGGAAAAAGGAGAAGAAGGATAAAAAGATCGCCGAAAAGCATAGTTGGAGCGAAAACTTAACATTACTTGGTTTTTTGAAATTGTTAAAATTTTGGTAAACGTTAAATTGCTTAATTGGGATTTTTGTATTGGGTGTAAAAAATGGAAATTGCAAGCTTAGTTATCTCTCACAAGAAAGCTTCAATAGATGAAATTCAAAAAGCTTGGCACGGTGATTATAGAAGTTTGATCGAAAGAGTTTTAAAATACCCGGGAATTGAGGAATGTGTTATTTTAATGACTTGCAACCGTGTTGAGGTTTACGTAGTAGGAAATAACACCGAAAAAACGCTTTTAGAGTTTGCAAAAGAGATGGGTGTTCCGGAAAGAATAATAGAGATTCATAAAAACGAGAAATGCATGGAACACATCCTCAGAGTCGCTTCTGGGCTGGAATCGATGATGGTTGGAGAGGATCAAATTCTCGGTCAGGTAAAAGACTTTTACAATTTGGGGAAACAACACGGTGGAATTGGAGAGATTCTGGATTTAATCTTCTCCAAAGCCATACAAGTTGGTAGAAGGGTTAGGAGAGAAACAAGGATAAATAAGGGAGCCATTTCTATAGGTAGCGCTGCCGTGGAGCTTGCTGAAAGAGTGTTAAAGAGTTTGAAGGGTAAAAAAGCGCTTGTAGTCGGAGCGGGAAAAATGGCTGAACTTGTCGCAAGATCTTTGGCTCATAAAAATCTCGAAAAAATTTACATCGCTAACAGAACCTTCCAGCGAGGGGAGAAACTTGCGGAAAAGGTTGGGGGAGTTGCAATTCCCTTCGACAAACTTGAAAAGTACATGGTTGAAGTGGACGTTGTTTTCACAGCCACAGCCTCTCAAAAACCGATAATAACAAAGGAAGTTGCCGAAAAGGTAATGGAAATTAGAAAGGACGAGTTGATAATCATAGACATAGCTCTTCCGAGGAATGTGGAAAAGGATGTTGGAAGTGTGAGAGGAATTAAACTTTTCACGATAGACGATTTGAGGGAAATAAGCGAAGAAAACTTAAAAAGAAGACTCAAAGAGGCTGAAAAAGCTGAAAGAATTGTTGAAGAGGAATTAGAAAACCTGAAGAACAAACTTAAGGAATTGAGGTCAAGAAAGGCTTTGAGACTCATGTATTTGAGATGTGAAGATGTGAAGAAGGAGGAAATTCTTGAATTTTACAACAAGCTTAGGGCAAAATACAACGTTGATGAATCCGTTTTACCAATAATAGAAGACTTCCTGAATTCGTTTATGAAAAAGTACTTGAGGTTACCGACGGTTAGGTTGAAGGAGGCTGCTATAAACGGCAAGCCCGAAATTATCGAGGCAGTGGAGTTTTTATTCGGAGGTGAAGACTTTGGAATTTCCAAAGCTGAGAATGAGGAGGTTGAGAAAGGACAAAATTCGTCCCCTTCTAAGAGAGACGAAATTGTCTGCTGAAGATCTGATAATGCCAATCTTCGTCGACGAAAACATCTCTTCTCCTAAGGAAATTCCCTCGATGCCCGGCTACTTCAGACTTCCGATCGAAGGAGTCGTTAAAGAAGTGGGGGAAGCTTTAGAGAAAGGAATTAGAGCTTTCATATTTTTCGGAATTCCCTCCTACAAAGATGAGATAGGCTCCTCAGCCTTTGACGATAACGGGGTTATTCAGAAGACGTTGAGGAGAGTGAAGAGCGAGTACGACGACGCAGTCTTAATTACGGACGTTTGCCTGTGCGAGTACACAACCCACGGACATTGCGGAGTTGTTAAAGACAAGGTGATTTTGAACGATCCCACTTTGCCGATTCTTGGGAAAATAGCCGTAAGCCACGCTAAAGCTGGAGCAGATATCGTAGCTCCTTCCGGAATGATGGACGGAATGGTTAAAGCCATTAGGGAG
>NZ_WANY01000196.1:0-14555 GCF_015521575.1 Ferroglobus sp. | reverse complement strand
ATAGTTGCAAGGCTTTCCGTATTTATTACGCCCATTTTCAACAAAACGTATCCGAAGAACACTCCAAGAATACCGGCTGGTGCTGTAAGCTTTATCAAAGTCTCATCTACGCTTTTCCCTTTCTTGTACATAGCTGAAGAAAACGCCTTGACAGAGAAAGCGTAAAGCAGATCTGTGCCTATTGCCTTCTCTATTGGCACTCCTAAAAACAGAAGTATTGGTGTCATCAAAGCTCCTCCGCCTATTCCAGTCAGTCCCACAAGCACTCCGACGACGAAGCCAATTAGAGCGAACTCCATCCCCATCACTTAACACTGTTTATTTTTAATTTTCTTCATGCGTTATGTTATTAATAGTTAACGGCGTTAACTTTATATATCGTAATTTGAAAAAACTTTCAAATGATGGTGATCGCAATTGAGTTGGGAGAAATTGAAAAATTTATCGGTAAGTACTCCTTAGGCAGAGACAACGGAGAAGGATCGCTGCATTTTCTCAGAATAAAGATTCCTGCTGGACAGATAACGAGCGACAAGCTTAGAGAAATAGCCAAGCTTTCGAGGAAGTACGGAAGAGGCTATGCTGAAATAACCGACAGGCAGGACATTCAGCTTCATTGGATAGATAGCGAAAAAGCTCTTGAGATTTTTGAGGAACTTTACAAACTTGGATACACAACAGATCTCTGCGGGCAGGGATTCAGCGGAGCTTGCTACGGAGACGTGAGAAATATAGTTTCATGCCCGCTTAGTGGAAAGATTTCCGACTTCGACGTTGCTAAACATGCTAAAGAGCTTACAGAATTCTTTTCGGGAAACCCAGAGTTCATAGATCTTCCGAGAAAGTTCAAGATTGCTTTCACCGGATGCGGAGGAGATTGTGTAAGACTCGGAATAAACGATCTCGGAATGTACGGAATCGAGCTCGACGGAAGAAGAGGTTTCGTTCCCTTCGTAGGGGGAAGCATAGGCGCAAGCCATCCCGGGCCGAGTCTGGCTAAGAATCTCGGTGTTTTCGTTCCGGAAGAAAGAGTTTTCGAGTTCGTTAAGGCTGTTGTTGAAATCCACAGAGATCACTCAAGCAGAGAGAGCAAAGCAAAGGCGAGATTCAAAAATCTCGTAAACTCTTGGGGTATCGAGAAGCTTAGAAGCGTAATCGAGGAAAAAATCGGAAAGCTTGAAAGAATCGAAGGAATCGAACTCAATTATGCGGAACACAACGGAAGCGGAGAGCAGATTAACGGTTTGCATTACTACACTCTGCCTGTTGTAGGTGGAGTTCTCAACGCTGAAAAGCTTGATTTCATCGCTGATATGGCTGACAAGCACGGAGAGGGAGAAGTAAGGCTCACACCCCAGCAGAATGTTACGTTTGTGGATGTTAAGGATGTCGAAAAGTTGAAGAGAGATCTTGAGAAGAAGTTCCAGATTAAGGAAGGATACGTCTACTACAACTCCATAGCATGCGCTTCAAACTTCTGCGGGAAAACGAGGGATGTTCACGCTAAAGATCTTTTGAAGAAACTAATCGAAGTTTGTGAAAAGAGAGGAGTGAGAGACGTAAGACTAAATGTCTCCGGATGCCACAACGACTGTGGCTGCGTTAACGTTGCCGAATTCGGATTCATGGCGAGGATGGTAAGAAAGAACGGAAAAGTCGTTCAAGGCTACGATATTTACATTGGCGGAGACTTCACAAAATTAAAGATGTCTAAGCCTTATAAGACCGGATTGACAGTCGAGGAAGTTATTGAGGAGTTTGAGAAGCTAATATCGAGGTGATCGCATGGAGTTAAAGCTTAAAAAAATCGGAGAGAACACTTACGAGCTCGATGTTAGAGGTAACACCTGCCCATTTCCTCAGATATTTACTGAGCTTGCTCTGAAAAAAATAGGTGATGCAAAGCTTGAAGTAATAACGGACAACCCTCCCTCTGCGAGAGACCTACCAATAGTTTTTGAAAAGAAAGGATACAAAGTTGAAAGCAAGAAAGAGGACGGCTACTGGAGGATACGGATATGGAAGTAATAAACACGGACTTAGCCATAGTGGGAGGAGGAACTGCCGGATGCTTGGCAGCTTACCAAGCAAAGAAGGAAGGAATTGAATCCGTGATAGTTGATAAAGCGAACATAAGAAGGAGTGGTTGCTTGGCTCCGGGAGTTAACGCCATTTATTCCTACCTTCACGAGGGAGACAAACCGGAAGATTACTACGAGTTCGTAAAATTTCAAGGAATGGGATTGGTAAGAAAAGATCTCGCTTTAACGCTGATAAAAGAGGTTGGTTACGCTGTAAAAATTTTGGAGGAATACGGACTGCCGATCCTATGGGAAAGGCAGGGGAGGTTCGGATTAAAGATCTACGGTGAGCACATAAAACCAATTCTTGCTGACATAGCAAGGGATTCGACGGAAAACGTGCTCGAACACCACTACTCAGTGGAGCTTGGAGTTGAAGACGGAGTTTGCGGAGTTTACGCTTTTGATTTGAAAAACGAAGAAATCGTTTTTGTAAAGGCTAAAGCCGTTTTAATAGCCACCGGCGGAGCGAGCGGACTGTACAGCAGCTACACGGTTCCTTGGTATCCTCCGGGCAATGCTGGAAGCGGCTTCTCTTTAACCATAAGAGCCGGAGCTGAGATGACGAGTTTGGAGATAAGATTCATCCCTCCGAGGATAAAAGACGTGAACAGTCCCATTGGCGTCACTGCCGTTGGCTTAAAGGCTCCGTTGATAAATTCGAAAGGAGAAGAATTCATGAAAAAGAAGTACGCTGAATTTGGAGGAGAGACTGCTCCGATAGCGATAAGAGCTTACGCTCCGACTAAAGAAATTCTTGAAGGAAACTTCCCAATATATCTCGATACGAGGGGTGTTGAAGAGGATAAGTTCGAGGAACTGATTAAACTCTACCTAAACGCTTGGCCTTTATTTTACCTCTTCGTAAAGGCGAGGGGAATAGATTTAAAGGAGAAGCTGCTCGAAGTCCAGCCCTCCGAACCTTACCTAACATCTTCCCACACAATAGCTGGAATATGGGTTGACGAAAAAAGAATGACGAGCGTGAAGTACCTCTTCGCTGCTGGAGATGCTGCCGGAGGAGTGCCTTTGAAACACGTTGGCGGAGCTTTGGCTGAGGGAATCATAGCTGCGAGAGAAGCTGCAAAGATAAAGAGAACAAACGATTACAAACCAGAAGAGTTGAAGTTGGAATTCGAAGGATACCACTGGAAGAACGCTGAGGAGAGAATGAAGTTCGTTCTCGATCACTACGCCGGAGGTTTGCCGAGGTTTTACATCTATAACGAAGCCTCCGCAAGTTACGCTCTGAGTGAGGTGGAAAAACTCCTTAAATTAAAGCTTGGAGGAGAGCCGCTTAGGGTTTTCGAAACAAGAGACAGGCTTGTTGTTGCCAAGGCAATGCTTCACCACATGATAGAGAGAAGAGAGACGAGAATGCCCCCGTTCCAGATGAGAAGCGATTATCCGGAGTTAAGCAATTCAAACTACATGCTCGTTTCGAAGTTTGGGGAAAAAGTGACCTTCAGGAGGGAGTACGTGTGATAAAGATTTACAGAGAGAAGTGCATCTCCTGCGGGAAATGCGAGAAAATATGCCCGTCTTCAGCCATAAAAATGAACGAGTTTCCGCAGCTTGCTTATCCAGATAAGTGCTGGCACTGCACCGCATGCATTAAAGAGTGTCCGGCAAAAGCGATAACACTCCTCCTTCCTCCTCACGTGGGAGATCAGAGGTACGAGCTTTTAGCTTGGAAAGACGGAAAGGAGATGGTGTTTCAGATTCTTTTCGAAGGGGAAGTTGTAGAGGAAAAAAGGATACTGGTGAGAAAATGATCAAGCCCCACGGCGGAAAACTCGTAAAGAGGATAGCTAACGAAAGAATTAGGGAGGAAGCCAAGGAGCTTGAGAAGATAGAGGTTAGAAGAGAAGTCGCCTTGGATGTGGAAAACATAGGCTTCGGAGTTTACAGCCCGTTGGAGGGTTTTATGTGCAGCGATGACTTCGAAAGCGTTTTGTGGGAGAGGAGACTTTCCAACGGCTTAAGCTGGACAATTCCGATAGTTCTCGACGCAGAAGGAAAAGAGGGGGAAAGCTACGCATTGGTTTGCGATGGAAAAATAGTGGGAGTTATCGAAGTGGAAGATGTTTACAGCTACGATAAGAAAGAATACGCAAGATGTGTTTTTAAAACAACCGACATAGAGCATCCGGGGGTTAGAAGGGTTTACGAGATGAAAGACACGCTCCTCGGAGGGAAAATTTGGTTTATCGAGAGCGTCGACAACAGATTCAGAAATTACGACTTTAAGCCCGAGCAGACAAGAGAAATTTTCAAGAAGTGGGATTATGTCGTAGCTTTCCAAACAAGGAACGCTCCACATTTAGGGCACGAATACGTGCAAAAGATAGCTTTAATGGCTGTAGAGGCTTTTACTGGAGGTAACGCCGGATTGTTTATTAATCCGGTGATAGGGAGAAAGAAGAAGGGGGACTTTAAGGATGAGGTAATAATAAAGGCGTACGAAGCTTTAATAGAGAGGTACTATCCGACCGATAAGGTTTTTCTCGGGATATGGAAGACGGAAATGCGCTACGCCGGTCCAAGAGAGGCGGTTTTACATGCGATAGTAAGGCAGAATTTTGGATGTACGCATTTCATAGTTGGAAGAGACCATGCTGGAGTTGGGAGCTATTACAAGCCCTACGAAGCCCATGAAATGCTGAAGGAGCATGACGATCTGGAGATAAAGCCGCTGTTTTTCAAGGAATTTCACTGCTGCGATAAATGCGGAGTAATAAGTAAAAGCGTTTGCCCCCACAACGGCAGGGAGTTCAGCGGAACCTATGTCAGAAACTGTTTAATATGCGGCGTGAGGTGCGAGTTTATAAGAGACGAGGTGCTTGAAGTAATTTCATCCTTCGAAGACCCCTTCGTCGGTGAGGAGAATGGAAGCTGACAGAGTTTTAGATCTAAGCGGAGAAGTCTGCCCGGTAACGGCGATAAAAACAAGAGCTGAATTCAACAAATTAAAGGAAGGGGAAACGTTAAAAGTTATATTCACGTCAAAGAAATCGGCAGAGAGCGTTGGAGCAGAATTCAGAAAGAATTTAGTCAGAGCTTATATCGACGGAAACAAATACATACTGATCCTCAGGAAGTGAAAGCATGATCTCCATAATAGTTCACAGCGGTGAGTGGGATAGGATATACCACGCTTTCAGCATTGCCTCAACCTACTCGGCTTTGGACAAAAAAGTGAAAGTCTTCCTAACCTACTGGGCAATAGAAAGCATAGCAAGAGGAAAATTCGACTGCGGAAGCGAGGAGAAGAACGAGAAGATAAGGAAGGGAATGAACGAGGGAAAAATTAAAACCCTTGATGAGATGGTCAAGCTCGGAAAAGAGTTCGGCAACGTTGAAGTCATAGTTTGCAGCGGAAGCATGGAAGTTCTCGGAATAAAAGAAGAAGAACTCCCAGACTGGGTCGACAGGGTTGGCGGACTGGCGGAGCAGCTTATTGAGGCAGAGAAAGTAATTTTCATTTAATTACTATTTGTAATTTAACGCTGACAGAAAATTATATATACATATTATCGTAAACGCTGTTACATGAAGGTGATCGGGCTTAAGTGTAGAATATGCGGTAAGGAATTCCCAGCCGAGGCTTTATACACTTGCGATAACTGTTTTGGACCCCTTGAGGTCGTGTACGACTGGGAGTGGATTAAGGAGAACGTTAGCAAGGAGAAGATAGAGAAAGGTCCTAAGACTTTGTGGAGGTACAAGGATTTTCTTCCAGTTGACGCTGAGCCGGTAGATCTCGGAGCCGGATACACGAGGTTCATAAAGGCTGAAAACCTTGGAGAAGTGCTGGGACTTAAGAACCTATATTTGATAGATGATTCAACGAATCCAACTTACTCGTTCAAAGACAGAGTCGTTAGTGTTGCGGTGACAAAAGCTAAGGAGTTCGGAATGAAAGCTCTTGGTTGCGCTTCGACCGGCAACTTAGCCGGAAGCTTAGCAGCTCATGCAGCTAAAGCGAAGATGCCAGCTTACATCTTCGTTCCTGCGGGAATTGAGAAGAACAAAATTATTCAGGCGTTGGTTCACGGAGCTAAGGTTATCGAAGTGGAAGGCACCTATGATGATGCCAACAGGTTAGCTACGGAGGTGGCTGAAGAACATCCAGACTGGGGATTCGTGAACATAAATCTCCGCCCCTACTATGCCGAGGGAAGCAAAACTCTCGCTTACGAAACTGCCGAAAGACTTGGATGGGAGCTTCCAGATCAAGTCGTTGTGCCAATGGCTTCCGGAGCTTTGCTCTGCGCAATACACAGAGGTTTCAAGGATCTCGTGAGGGTTGGACTCGTGGATGAGAAGGATGTAATCTTCAACGGATGCCAGCCGGAGGGATTTCCGATAGTTAGGGCTGTGAAGGAAGGAAAGCCCGTCACACCTATAAGGGAAATCAAAACAATCGTCCACAGCTTGGCAATAGGTAATCCCGCTGATGGCATTTTCGCTAAAGAGATAATAGAGAAGAGCGGCGGTTACGCTGAAGATCCGAGCGATTTGGAGGTGATAGAGGCTGTCAAGCTGCTTGCGAAGACCGAAGGGATATTTACCGAACTCGCCGGAGGAGTTACTGTAGCTGGATTAAAAAGGTTGGTCGAAGATGGAAGAATTGATAAGAGCGATGTAGTAGTTATATACTTGACCGGAAACGGATTGAAGACATCCGAAGCTTTGGTTGATTACCTTGAAACAACGGTAAGGATAAAACCGAGGCTCGAAGAATTTGAGGAGGTGGTGGCTTGATAAAAGTAAAGTTCCCGTCAGTATTTACTCAGATAACGAAGGAGAGGAAAGTAGAGGTCGAAAACGTCGGAACCGTAAGAGAGCTCCTCGACAAGCTCTTCGAAAAGTATCCCCAGCTGAAAGAAAGGTTAATTAAAGATGGGGAACTAACTCCTTTCATAAACATATTCGTGAACGGAGAAGACATAAGGTACTTGAAAGGGCTGGACACCGAACTTAAAGACGGGGACGAAGTAACATTTATCCCAGCAATTTCCGGTGGTTGAAATGCTTACGGAGGAGCAGATAAAGAGATACGCGAGACAGATAATAATGCCGGAGATAGGGGTGAAGGGTCAGCTAAAGCTACTTGAATCAAGCGTTCTTGTCGTAGGAGCCGGGGGATTGGGGAGTCCGGCCATTCAATATTTAGCCGGAGCCGGAGTTGGGAGAATAGGAATCGTAGACGGAGACGAAGTGGACATTTCCAACTTGCAGAGGCAGACAATCCATGCCGGCAATCTTGGTATGAACAAAGCCGAGTCGGCAAAAACTTTCGTGGAAAAGCTGAATCCGGATGTTAAAGTTGACGTCTATCCCTTTAATCTCACCCCAGAAAATGCGAGGGAGATTATAAGAAAGTACGACGTAGTTCTTGATTGCACCGACAACTTCGTCGCAAGATTTCTCATCAACGATGCTTGCGTTATAGAGGAAGTTCCCTTCGTCCACGCAGCAGTGCTGAGATTTGAAGGAGAGCTTATGACCATAGTTCCAAAAGAGAGCGCTTGTTATAGATGCGTTTTCAAGCACGCTCCTCCTCCGGGAACCGTTCCGACTTGCCAAGAAGCGGGAGTTGTAGGAGCTACTGTAGGAGTGCTCGGAACGTTGCAAGCTATAGAAGCGATAAAGCTACTCCTCGGAATAGGAGAGCCGCTTGTAAACAGAATGCTTCACATTGATCTTCTTACGATGGACTTCACGGAATTAAAGCTGAGGAAAGATCCAGAGTGTCCCGTTTGCAGCGGAAGAGTTAAAGAGATTATTCCGGAGAAGTACGTCGAGAGCTGTCAGCTATGATCACCCTCGACTTGAGAGGAGAGGTCTGCCCTTTCACCTTCGTGAAGACGAAGGTAAAACTTGAGGAGCTCAAGCCGGGAGAATTGTTAGAAGTTATTCTCGACCACGAGCCGGCTGTGAGAGATGTGCCAAGAAGCGTTGAAGCTGAAGGACACGAAGTTTTGAGCGTTGAGAAAATAAGCGACAAGGAGTGGAGAATAGTAATTAGGAAAAGGTAAGTTGTAAAGATTTTACAAGAACCCTTTTTTCTTTACAAATTCACTTGAGAAATTAGAGTAAAGAGTTAAAAGGTTTTATAAAGCTTCGTAAAGCAATATAAAGTGTTAGGGATGATTTAGAGAGGTTAAATTAAAAGTATCGTTATAAAATTCAAAATCGACCTTTCAATCGGTGATCGGTATGAGGTGGTTGGGTTTGGCTTTGGTAGTGCTGTTGCTTCTACCAGCAGCACTGGCATACGAAGAACACCAAATGATGAACGACAGCGATGAAATGGGATACGGAAATGAGGTAAGCGAAGAAGCCAAGGATTTGAAAGAATTCGGGAAAGACGTGAGTGAAGAGGCTAAAGAGCTAAACGAAACAGAAAACAAAACGAAATTCGGAGAATTGGTTAGTGAGGAAGCTAAAGAGTTGAGAACTTTTGGAGAAAGAGTGAAAGAGCACAGAAAAGAGGTTAGAGAGGAAATAAACGAAAGTAAGAGGGAGAAGATAAGAGAGATAATGGAAGAGAGAAGAGAAAAGATGAAGGAATGGAGAGAAAAGTGGATAGAGAGAATGAAGAAAATGAAGGAAAAGGAAAAGGAAGCTTACGAGAAGTACCACGAGTACAGAGAGAAACTGAGGGAGCTCAAAAGGAAAGGCATGCTTAACGAAACTTTCGGATTGGAAGTGGCAAAGATGCACGTGTTGTCGGGAATAGATGTTGCGATCCTTCATTTAAAGAGATTAGAAGCAAGAGTACTGGCTTTAAACCTGAGCGATGAGGCCACTGAAGAGATACTGGAAGAGATAAGAGAGAAAATAAGCGAGCTTGAAGAGTGGAAGAGTGAAGTTAATGAAACTACGAGCTTAGAAGAACTGAGAGAAGTATTAAAAGAGTTCAGAGAAGAGTGGAGGGAAATAAAGAGGGAAACATACCTCATTGCCTGGGAGATAGCCGCTGAGAGGATGATCGAAGCCATAGAAAGAGCAAAGGAGAGAGCAGATATTATAGAAGAAAAGATATACACCCTCAAGGAGCTTGGCTACAACACGACCGAACTCGAAGAAGCTTACAGCAACTACCTAAGCGCACTTGAGAGGGCAGAAGAGAAAGTGGAAATGGCTAAAGACTTGTTTGAAGAGGCAATAAAAGCAACAAGCAAAGACGAGGCAGTTAAGAAAATGCAGCTTGGAAAGAAGACTCTAAAGGAAGCTATGGAAGAGATTAGAGAGGCAATGAAAGAGCTCAGAAAGGCTTTCAGAGAGTACATAAGAGCACTTGAGGAGGTGGGTAGCTGATGAAAAAAAGATTTATTTTTTTTGCTAACTCTATCAGCTCTCGCGATACTAATCGCTGGATGCGCAGAAAAGCAGACAATTGAAAAGGCTGAAAAACCAACTCCAACGCAAACACCTGAAGCTAAAGAGGAAGTAGCAAAAATAGAGATTAACGTGAGCGATGTGGAGGAGGCGATAGAAGAAATCGTAAACATAGAAAAAGAGCTTGCAAACCTTGAAAACATAACCTTCGAAGACATCTAAATTTTTTTTCGTTGCTATCAATTTTATTTTACCAAAAACCTTAACAATTATTTTTAGCAAAATTTGTGTATGCAGCAGGCTGAGAAAAGGAAAGACTTCTTTCCGAGGTTTTCTCCGGAATTTCTCAGGTCAATAGGGATGTTCCAGAAACCAAAGCTGCCCAAAGTGGACGTAGATGATGAAGAGCTCCTTGAAGACTTAAACAGATATGTAGACTTCGCATTAAAACTTGGGTGCGAAGATGCAAAGATAATTCCAGCCACAATGGTTAGAGTTGACGAGAGGTTGAGGTTGAAGTGCAGGATTTCAATGTGCCACCACTACAACAACTGCGCCAACTGCCCTCCTCATTCTCCTACGGTTGAAGAGATGAGGAAAATCATTCCGATGTACAGATATGCAATTGTGGTAAAAAGAGATGTTGAGCCAAAGGATGAGTTCGTTGATCCTAAGGAGGAGATAGACATAGCAAGGCACTACAGAAAAAACATGGAAATCGTCGGCTTGCTTGAAGCTCAAGCTTTCAGCGACGGATACTACTTTGCGATGGGTTTCGCCGGCGGATCTTGTCAGCACGCTTTATGCATGATGCAAGAGTGCAACGTGCTTAGGGGTAAACGCTGCAGATTCGTTTTGAAAGCCCGTCCGGCTATGGAGGCTGTGGGCATAGATGTCATGCATCTCGCCATGAAGCTCGGATGGGAAGTTTATCCGGTAAGAGCCCGCCCGATTCCTCCCGAAGAATTTCCGTGCGCAAAAACTTTCGGAATCGTTTTCGTTTACTGAAAGCTAAAGAAAAGGTTTAAGAGCATCGAATTTTAATTTTTAATGCCGATGAAGACACGAGGGCGAACTGAGCTGTGATGAATCCACCCGTTTCTGAGGCAATAGTTTATAAACAACTCTCAAGGCATTTGCTTATGAAACCCGAAAACCTCCTAATGATCCCCGGACCCGTGCAGCTCCACGAAAGGATAATCAAAGCTTTAGGGAGTCAGATGATCTCCCACAGAAGCAAGGATTTTGAAGAAGTTTACGAGTATTGCAGAGAAGCTTTAAAACCCCTCTTCGGCACGAAAGGTGACGTCGTAATAATCAGCGGCAGCGGCACGGCGGGAATGGAAGCGGCAATTGCAAGCTTTTCTAAGGTTAAAAGAATAACATGCGTAAGCAACGGTAAATTCGGAGAGAGATTTGCCGAAATAGCCTGGAGGTATGCTGAAGTCGACCACGTCAAATTCGAATGGGGCGACTCAATAGATCTCGACAAAGTTAGAGAGTCTCTTGAAAACGGGAGCGAAATGGTTACATTTGTCCATAACGAAACTTCAACAGGAATTCTAAATCCAGCGAAGGAGATATGCAAAATAGCTAAAGAATACGACGCTCTTGTAGTTATGGACGGAATAACGAGCGTTGGGGGAGACGAGGTTAAAATGGACGAGTGGGGAGTCGATGTTTGCATCGTCGGTTCGCAAAAGTGCCTCGGAGCTCCTCCGGGTTTGGCGGCAGTTGCTATAAGCGACAAAGCCTGGGAGTTTTACAACGAAAAAGTTCCTTACTACCTCGATCTAAAGGCTTACGTTAAAAAAGCCGAGAAAAATCAAACTCCCTACACCCCGGCAGTTCCTCTCTTCTTAGCTTTGAAAGAGGCTCTGAAAATAATAGAGGAAGAGGGGTTGGAAAACAGAATAGATAGGCACAGAAAGCTCGCTAAGGCTGTGAGAGAGTGGGCAATCGAAGCTGGCTTAGAGCTTTTTCCACGACTCAACGAGTACTCAAGTTACTCCAACACAGTCACAGCAATAAAAATGCCGAAAGGAATAACGGACTCCGAATTGAGAGGGACGTTGAGAAAGGAGTATGGCATAACAATTTCCGGTGGGCAGGAGCATTTAAAGGGTAAGATTTTCAGAATCGGAAACATGGGGAACATCGGCAAGAGAGAAATCATAGCAACTCTTGCAGCGGTTGAAAGCGTTATGCTTAGGAAGGGAGTGGAGATTAAACCAGCTTTGAGCAAAGCTTACGAGGTGCTTGTATGATTGTTGGAATAGCGGACACAACTTTTTCGAGAATCGACATGGGAAAAATAGCTATAGACGAACTTAAAAGGTATTCTTCCCTCAAATACATTCGATACACAGTTCCAGGGATAAAGGATTTGCCAGCAGCAGCTAAAATTCTCTTCGACAAGGGATGTGACATCGTCATTACCCTCGGCTGGGTGGGAAAAACGGATACCGACAAGCTTAGTTACGTGGCTATGTCCGTCGGAAAGATTTTGGTGGAGATACTTGAAGGAAAACACGTTATTGATGTGACTATCCACGAAGACGAGGCTGAAGATGAAAAGGAACTTTACAGAATAGCCGAAAATAGAGTTAGAGAGCACGTTAGAAATGCTGTAGATTTGCTCTTAAATCCGAAAAAGCTTCAAAAATTGGCTGGGACGGGGCAAAGGCAGGGATATGAGGACGTGGGACCGATTCTTTTCTAAAAAGTTTATTAGCTGAGTAGCTTAATAATCATACATGAGAGTCTATCTCGTCCAGCACGCCGAAGCGAAAAGCGAAGAGGAAGATCCGGAAAGAAGAATAACGGAGAAAGGAAGAAAGGAGACTGAAAAAGTTGCGGAATTTTTGAAAAAAGCCGGAGTTAAAGTTGACGTAATATTCCACAGCACTAAAACGAGGGTTAAGCAAACAGCCCAGATATTCTCGGAGTATCTCGGAGCGAAGGTTGAAGAAAAAGACTACTTAGAGCCTTTAGCAGACCCGAAAATCTGGGCTGAGAGAATAAGGGAAGAGAAGAGGAACGTTATGATCGTCGGTCATCTTCCGCATTTAAGCAAACTTCTTAAAGAACTTGTAGGGTGTGAAGTCATCAAGTTTAGGTATTCCGGAGTTTTATGCCTCGAAAGAGAAGAAGAAACTCTCAAAGTTTTGTGGTACGTGACTCCAGATATTATATGAATTTTCTGTAATCTCCCCTCTTGATATATTCCAAAATCTTCCTGACAAATCTATCTCCCGTCCTTATCACCGGCAAAATCGTCGTGTCTCCTCTTATATTAATTATTTTATCCGTGTACTCCACAACATCGTCGTTTCCGTGGTAGAGTATCCATCTCCTGTAGTTATCCACTCTGGCGAATGAAGAATAAGTTATCATCTCGACTATAACGATTCTATCCTCCACGATTCCGTGAATCGTTTCGTAGTCGACAAGAAACAGCATCCCTTCACTGTAGAAAACTCTCTCAGCTTCAAGAGCTATAGCCTGCCTAACGAACTCCTCAAGAGGAAACTCCTCCGGCTCATCGAGCATTATAGGACCGTGATAAACGACGCTCTCCATGCAATCAAAGAACCCCCTTCTGTTAAAAAAGTTGACCTAAAAAGTGTTATATCCCCTCGAAGATAGTCGAAATATGGAGAAGCCCATACTTCAGGTTGCTCTCGATTTGCTGGAGTTGAAAAGAGCAGTTGAGATAGCCTCAGAAGCGATAGAGGGTGGAGTGGACTGGCTGGAAGTAGGGACACCCCTAATTAAAAGCGAGGGGATGAATGCGATTAGAGAGCTCAAAAGGACCTTCAAAGATAGAAAGATCGTTGCAGACATGAAAACGATCGACACCGGAGCGGTGGAAGTTGAAATGGCGGCAAAGAGCGGAGCAGACATCGTGATTATCCTCGGTTTAAGCGACGACTCCACGGTTGCGGAAGCAATAAGAGCTGCAAGAAAGTACGGAGCGGAGATAATGGTAGATTTGATTAACGTTCCAGATCCGGTAAAAAGGGCAAAGCAACTTGAAGAGCTCGGAGTGAACTACATAAACGTTCACGTCGGAATAGATCAGCAGATGAAAGGTATGGATCCCCTTGAAGTGCTGAGCAGAGTTGTCGAAGAGGTTTCAATTCCTGTCGCCGCTGCCGGTGGCTTGGATGCTGAAAAAGCTGCCAATTGCGTTGCATTAGGCGCTAAAATCGTAATAGTTGGCAGCAACATCGTGAAGGCGAGGAACGTGATTGAATCCGCGAGGAAGGTTAGGGAAGCCATAGACAGAGCTTGGAAAGAAGGAAAGAAGTTTGAGATAAGAAGGAAGAAGCTTGAAGAGGAGATCAGAGAGATTCTAATGAAAGTTTCCACACCGAATGTGAGTGATGCCATGCATAGGGCTAAAGCTATGAAAGGGGTATATCCGCTCGTGAGGGGAAAGAAAGTCGTTGGAAAAGCCGTTACCGTTAGCACGATGGACGGAGACTGGGCTAAGCCGGTAGAAGCGATAGATGTGGCTGGAGAAGGGGACGTGATAGTCATTAAAGTCTCCGGCTATGAAGCCGCTGTCTGGGGGGAGCTTGCTACGAGGAGTTGCATAAACAAGAAAATAGCTGGAGTTATTATTGACGGGGCAGTTAGGGATGTAGACGATATAAGAGCTTTAGGCTTTCCAGTTTTTGCCGCAAGGGAAGTGCCGAATGCCGGCGAGCCTAAAGGTTTCGGGGAGATAAACGTGAAGATCGTCTGCGGCGGAGTGGAAGTGAACCCGGGAGATTGGATTATAGCCGATGATAACGGCGTCATGGTTATTCCAAAAGAAAGGGCTTACGAAATAGCGAGAAGAGCCTTGGAAGTTAAAAAACACGAGGATAGAATCAGAGGAGAAATAGAAGAAAAGGGAAGAACGCTCGCTGAAATAGTGGAGCTTTACAAATGGGAGAAAGTGCAGTGATTACCTCCTATACACTTCTCCCAGATCGAACTCCATTTCTTCGCTAAGAATGTCGCTAACCTCTTGGAGGAGATCGAGCAACCTGTTGTAAGCTTCCATGAAGTTCTTTACGCTTTCTCTTTCATTTAAAGCCTTCTGGATTTCCGTCAACCTATTCAACACGTCTT
>NZ_WANY01000195.1:0-8141 GCF_015521575.1 Ferroglobus sp. | reverse complement strand
GAATATGTCGGAAGATCTGCGAAATGCACTCGATTCACCTACCTTTTCAAGAACGACTTCGCCTTTTTCGTTTATAGGGAGAGGTAGATAAAGCTTTAAGGTTGTGTTGTTTTCAGCTGAAATTTTAACCGTGTAACCGCAGTAGGAGGGGAAAGGAGGGTGAGGGTAGTAGTTCAAAAATACAATTAAAATCGAAAAAATTACGACATAAGGTAGATATCTTTTCAACTCCATAGTATTCAATCGATCACTATTCTTTTAAACTCATTCTGGAAGCGTTCTTACTCTCTTGGGATTTACTCTCCTGACAGAGCAGAGGATTTCGAAGATGAATAAATACTTAAACAAAAAATACAAGTTTTCACGTTTTAAATCCATCGCATGTCCTGAGTTCAAGCCTACCGTTGCGGGAAAATCACTTGATTCCAAGGGTCTCGTTGGTCATCCTTATGCTCTCTTCCTTCTCAGCAATCTCGAACATCGCTCTGATAGCATCAACGTTTTCCGGAACAACGATAGCCTCCTGATGGATCGCCTGAACGGCGAACAGCTCACCCTCGTGAATCGCCAAGCTTTCCCGCCAAACAACGTTTTCGAAGATGTCGTACCTCATTCTGAGCTCCCTCGCATACTCGATTATTTTTGCCGTCGAGGTAAATCCATCCTCTTCTGATACCAGCATTATCCTCGGCTCCTCCTCCAGAGCTGCGACAATGTCCTCAAGTTTTCCGTCAAGCTCAATTGAAATGCCGTGGACGTGCATGAGTGTGGTTGGAACTTTAAAAGCGGTCGTGACAATGTTAACGTCGGGAAGTACCGTCTTAACATCTTCAGCGTGGTGTGATGGAAGTTTAACTGGATCCGGCATTATTCCGTTCACGAGTCCTTTCTTGTCCTCCTTGGGATCGACGACTCTCCTTATCATTGTCGCCCTAACCTTTTTCACGTCAGCCACACTCTTAACGACTGAAATAAATCTTGCCAAGCCGGTTGTGTTGCAGCTAACGACTCTGACGAAGTTCTTTCCTCTCGCCTCATCGTAATTTGCGAGGGCGTTGAAGGAAACTTCAGCAACGTGGCTCTTCTCCCCTCCTTGGAAGACGGCTTTAACTCCAGCCTTTTCGTATTTCGGCTTGTTTTCTGCTCCGACTTTATTTGGAGAGCAGTCAACGACCACGTCGACTTTTTCGAGCAGATCGTCTATCGTTCCCTCAACCTTTACTTCTGCCTTCTCGAAAAACTCTATTCTCTCTGGAATCGCTACGTAAAGCTTGTAACCCTTTTCAACGGCAAGCTTTGCTTCAAAATCCGGCTTCGTTTTGGTAACTCCCACGACTTCCATATCCTTCTGCAAGTTTATTGCGTCAGCAACTCTTTTCCCAATCGTTCCGTACCCGTTTATGGCTACTTTAACCTTCATAGGGCACCACCACGATTTTATGGCTTCTCATATCCATAAGAGCGATTTTTCCTTCAACCTCCTTGTACTCACCAAGAAGCCCATAGAGTTTAAGCTTTCCGTTTTCCACCTCAACCCTAACAACATCCTCCATTAACAACTCTTCCGAATCACCTTTTCTGAAAACTACCTTAGATTCGCACATGTTAGAAGCTCTATGGGAGTAAAGAAAAATGTTATCCGGGTTTTAAAAACATCCTCGTGAGTCTTTCGACGGGAAAGTATTCAGTTATGTTGAAGAGAATTTTTCCACGATGGACTATGTTGTAATTTCTAACGAGAAAGTGTTCTTCTCCGAATTTTTCCTTCAAACCTCTTATCCTCTTCACTTCGAACCAGTTAACGTCCCTCCTCACCTCAAGGTTGTGCTTCCTTATTATTTTCCCAATTGGCACGTCAGCCCTCATCAAATCTTCTCTAACTCCGTTAAAGACGATTTTAATGGGAAAATAAGAAACAGCCAAAGCTAAAATTTCGTCAGAAAGAATTTCTACCACTCTCCAATTCACGGAATCTCCAGCATTTATCTTTAAAAGTTCCGCTATCCTTTCATCGGCTTTAATAACTTTTTGAGCGAGGGTTCTTATTTTCACATCTTTTCCAGTTAAAGCCTCTAAAATCGTCGTTACCGAGCCATCGGTTGTAGCGAGGATTTTTAAGAGAGGATTTAACTCCAAAGGCTCTCCACCTCTCCAACCGGTTTTCCAGCTTTCGTTTTTGGGGCAACGTAGTTCAGAAACTTCTCGAAATCGACTCTGTAAAGCCGAATTCTTACTATAATTGGAGAGAGTGTCGCATCATAGTCGGTGAAGCTTATTTTAGAGACAGTAGCGACCTGTTTGTTTAAGAGCAATGTTACCTCTCTTCCTCTCCTATTTTTTATAATCTCGCTTCTTACGGTGTCAAGAATCCTCTGCCTTCTTATGAGATCTCTGAATTTTTCCAAACTCTTTGCCTTAGCTTTTAATTTTCCGTTCACAATTTCGATTTCCGCATCGGGGAAAATGTTTTTCACAGCTCCTACGACCTTCTCGGGGTCTTCTGTCGGATGAATGTCTGTTTCAATTTCGATCTCGACCTTCTCAATTATCCTGTCGAGAAGAGTTCTAACTTTCTCTTTAAACTCCTCCAGCGTCGATGTGTTTTCGATGGTAAAGTCAGCTATTTTTATAGCTTCCTCCATGCTCCAAGAGAGCTCCCTTTCGTCCCTCTTCTTAAGGTCTTCTATCGTCTTCACGTCATCTTCCCTCTTTCTTTTCAAAGCTCTTTGAAATCTTATTTCGAGGGGGCATTCGATAGCGATGAGTATGAAGTCTTCTCCAAATTCTTTTTTCAACCTTTCTACTTCCGCTATTCCCCTAATTCCATCTACAACAACTGCTCCATGATTTTTCCCCAGCTCCCTTATTTTCGGAATTATTCTCTTCGCTATCGCATCCATCCCCTCTTTTTTCCTCAGCTCCGAGGCAACTTTTCCCACATTTTCGTCCGTTAATTCAAGCCCTCTCTTCTTTGTTTCCTCTCTTACGACGTCTCCCATCACGACAACTGGAATTCCCATTTCCCTCGCTATTTCTGCTGCAGTAGATTTACCGCTCAACGGTAAGCCAACAAAGGCGATAATTTTCATCGAAGTTGATTCGGGAAAGGGATAATATAAATTTGCTAACTTCGGTTTTTACAAAACCGATCAAAACTCCTTCTTATTTTTAATCCTCATCCCTTTTAGGGCAGAACATGAAGTTCAGAGTCCAGTTCGATGTGGAAAGGTGTGGTGGGGCTGGAGAATGCGTTGCGGTTTGCGAAAGAGGAGTTTGGGGTTGGAAGGAAGTAGAATTCAGCTTTTTCGGAAAAAGGTTCAGGAGGTTAATACCATTCCCAACGAATCAGGAGAAGTGTATTGGATGTAAAAAGTGCGAGAAAATTTGTCCGAGCGGATGTATTAGAGTAGTTGAAGTTTAAATAGCGAAAGATTTAAATCAAGTTATCTTGTCTTCTTTTCAAAATAACTTTAAAAGTGGTTGGTATGGTAGTCGAGATTGCTGCTGTAAGCATAGCCGTGCTGCACTCATTGGCTCCGGACCACTACTTGCCTATCACAGCCCTTGGAAAAGCAAGAAAATGGTCGCTGAAAAAGACTTTGTTTTTGGCTTTCTTAGTTTCAACGATACACGTGAGCTTTTCGATAGTTATAGGGTTTTTCACTTACTTGGGACTGAATTTAATCGGTTTTGCAGAGAGAATTGAAAGCAGCATACCCCTTCTCTTAATAATTTTCGGATTAGCTTACGCCTTAATCTCTTTGCTCAAGCCTCATCACCACGCACATTCAGCGACTACAACGTCTATACTTCTAATACTTGGCTTATCTCCGTGCATTCCTCTCATCCCGATCATGCTTGCCGCAAGTAGCGTTCATCAGATGTTCATCGTTGCAGTACTGTTTTCAGCTTTCACTATCGGAACGATAGTAACGTTGACGTACCTCTCCTACAAAGCAATAAAACCCCCGGAACTTCACGGAAAGGAGGATGTTTTTGGAGGAGTGATAATTGCCATCACTGGAGCGATATCGTATTTACTAACGAGGAAAATCAGAAGTTTTAACATCAAAACTCCAGAGGCTGTGAAATATGAGCTTCACGTCCAAGCTTCTTGAAATCGACCTAAGCGAGGGAAAATGGGAAGAAGTGGAGATCGAGCTGGAAGCTTACGAAAGAAATCTCGGAATAATCGGCATCGCTTACGAAATAGCTGAAAAACTCGCCGGAAAGTTTAGTCCCTTCGACGAGGATAATTTCGTGATTTTCGCTGCAGGAATTTTGACGAACACGCCAGTTCCGGGGGCAAGTAAAGTAGTTGCGGTAACGAAAAATCCTCTCAACAACACCTACGGCCCATCGGTTGCGGGAGGTGCTTTTGCGAGGGACATGAAAAGAGCCGGATACGATTTGATAGTGATAAAGGGGAAGGCAGAAGAGCCTGTGTGGATCGACATAAGCGAGGGAAGCGTTGAGATAAATAAAGCAAAATTCTGGAGAAAAGATGCTGTTGAAAGCTATGAGCTTTTAAAAGAGAAGGGGAAAAGCGTTCTGACGATCGGTCAGGCAGGAGAGAATTTGGTTAGTTACGCTTTGACTTTAATAGATGGGGTGCACCACTTAGGAAAAGCTGGACTTGGGGCAGTTCTTGGAAGCAAGAATCTGAAAGCTATAAGGGTTGGAGGGGGGAAGAAGAGTAGAATAAGAGATGAGATCAGATTCAACGAAATCGTGAAGTTTTTGAGAAAGAGAATACTTTCGGACAAGGTGACGAAGATCTATGCCGAAGTCGGGATAATGGCGGCTTGGGACAGCTGGGCGAAGCTCGGTTATCTTGCGAATAAAATGAAGAGCGAAGCGGTAAACAAAGAGATTGCGGAGGAGTTTGGAGTTAGAAAGTACCTTGAGAAAATTAAGGTCAGAAATTTGGGATGTCACGGGTGTCCTTCTCCTTGCAAAGCTGTTTTAAAAGCGAGAGTTAACGGAAAAGAAATTGTGACTAAAGCGTCCCTTTACCTTGGAGTTGCTTACGAATTCGGTGTGAAGTGTGGAGTAAAGAAAGCTGAAGAAGCGGTTTTCTGCCATGACCTTGCCAACAGATTTGGGATAGATGCCATGCTTTTTGCCGAACTTTTCGACATACTCGCAACGCTAAAAGAGGAGGGAAGAATCGATTTGGAAATTAAAAGGGACTTTAATAGTGTTGTAAAGTTTCTGAAGCTCGTGACTGAAAGAAAGGAACTCGGGGAGAAGCTTGCTAAAGGAATTGATGGGGTAAAGGAAATAGCGGAGTTCGATGACTACTTCATCAAGAAAATGGAGCCCCTCTTCGATCCGAGAGTTTCATCTGGAAGCGAAGCTTTTGGATTGTTAACGAATCCGAGGGGAGCTCAAGAAGGACCGGTTACTCCAACAGTGTTGCCGGGGAGAAGCAGAGAGAGCTTGAAAAGATACATGAGAAGCATAGGGGCGAGCGAGGATTTAATAGAAAAAACCTTTGAAAACGGCTTTAACTCCGCTTTATACACCTTGGCAGCTGAAAACTGGCTTTGGACTTTAAACGGAATGGGGATATGCAGAAGAGAGAGCATAGCGAAAAATCTGGACATAGAAACTGTTAAAGAACTCTTCATCTCAGCTACAGGAATCGAAACGAGTAAAGATGAGATAGTCAACGCTGCAGGAAGAGCTTTTACCATTTGCAGGAAATTGAACTGTTCGGAAGGTTACTCGATGAAAGAAGACCTCCCTCCGGAAAAGTTCTTCAAACCCCTCAAAACTTGGGAAGGGGAGAAAGTTTGGAGGGATTATTTGACCGGGAGAGAGATAGGATTCGAAGATGTTGTGAAAATGCTGAGAGACTACTACAGGTTTAGAGGATGGAAGGAAAACGGCTGCCCCTAATTTTTATATTCCTTCCCCTCAAGAAAACTTCGTGCAGATAGCCTTTACTGGAAGACCGGGGATAGGAAAAACCACGGCTTGCTTAAGAATTTTTGAAAGATTAAGGGACGAGATGGAAATTTCTGGATTTGTTACGAAAGAGGTGAGAGAGAAGGGAAGAAGAGTAGGGTTCAAACTCGTCAATCTTGAGAGCGGAGAGGAAAGCTGGCTTGCAAAAGTAGGAGAAGGAAAGGTCAAAGTTGGGAAGTACGTTGTCTTCGTTGAGAACCTTGAAAGTTTTCTTGACACGATCTCTCTCGTTTCGGATTTGATTATAATCGACGAAGTAGGTCCTATGGAGCTTAAAAGTAGAAAATTTGTTGACTTCGTCGAAAATTTGCTCAATAGAGACGGCGTAATTTTCACGATTCATTACAAAGCTCGCCATAGAATCTTGGATGAAATAAGGAGGAAGTTCAGAGTTATTACTCTGACGGAAGAGAACAGAGATAAAGTGGTGGAAGAGGTGGTAGAGATTGTTAGAGGAAGGAAAAGCTAAGATAGTGACTGATGGCGTTTTTTACAATCCGAGGATGAAGTTTTGCAGAGATGTAGACATGGTTGTTTTTTCTGAGTTGAAAGCAAAGAATTACCTCGATGCTTTAGCTGGAAGCGGTGTGAGAGGAATAAGAGCTATGCTTGAGGCAGATTACGACAATGTCGTTTTTAACGATAAGAATCCAAAAGCTTGTGAAGTGATAAGGAAAAATTTGGAGATGAACGAGCTGAAGGCGGAGGTTCTTTGCAGGGATGCGGTGGCTTTAATGAGGGAAAGGAAGTTCGACCACATAGACCTCGACCCTTTTGGTTCGCCAGCAGAGTTTATAGATGCGGCTTGCTTCTCTGCCAAGAGGTTTTTGAGCGTCACTGCTACGGACACCGCTGCTTTGTGCGGCTCCGCTCCAGTTTCTGGGCTGAGAAAGTACTCAACCTACGCAATAAAGACTGAATTTTACCACGAAGTTGGATTGAGAAATCTAATTGGAAAAATAGCAAGGGAGGCAACGAAATACGAAAAGAGTTTGGAAGTTCTAATTTCGTGGGCAAAGGAGCACTACTACAGGGTTTACGTTAAATTCAAAAGCTCTCCAAGATTGGCTGGAAAGCTATACGAGAAAATAGGATTTCTCTACTACTGCAAAAATTGTTTAAACAGAACTTGGAGGAACTTTTACGAAGAGCCTGAGGCTGTTTGCTCCTGCGGAAAGAAGTTCGTTGAGCTCGGCCCTCTCTGGCTTGGAGAGCTTCATTCGAAAGAGTTTGTTTCAAATTTAAAAGCTGAAAAAAGCGTTGAAAAACTTTTAGGAAGGATAAAAGAAGAAATGCACTCAATCGGCTACTACAACATCCACGCAATCTGTTTCAAACTTCGCGTTTCTCCTCCTTCGCTTTCAAAAATTATCGAGAAACTTAGAGATATGGGGTACGAAGCCTCGAAAACGAGGTTTGAGGGGGCGAATTTAAAAACTAATGCAGAAGTTGGAGTTCTGAAGAAGGTTATTTTAGCTCTTCAATAGCTCTCAGTATTTCCTCCGCTTTAAACCTCCTCACAACAATGCTCGACAAACCTTTTTCGTACTTCGTCACGACATCTATCAAACGCAAGTATTCGAGTTTCCTCAGGATCTCGTTGAACTTCGAGTAACTCATTCCTCTAACCTCCGAAAAAATCTCCGCAGCTCTTTTATAACTTGAAGTGTAAATGGCTTTGAGAACATCCTTCTCTTTCTCGTTCAACGCAAGAATCATCTTCCTAAAGAACACGATTTTCCCCTTTTCCTTCGACATTTCAACACACTCTTCATCAACAGCCTCTTTCCCCAACTTCCAAGAAATTATCGCTGCCTGCTTCATCAAGCTCAATCCGTACCTTAAGTCGGCGTAATTGGCTGTTTCTTTGACTATCTCCTCGAAAGCCTCCTCTTTGAAGTTGACATAGCTGAGTTTTGCTCTGTCGAGAAGTATCTCTCTAATTTCCTCCTCGCTGTAGGGAGGGAAATATATTTCATCTGGGTGGAACACGGAAAGAAGCTCGGAGGAAAACCCTGCAAGATACTTAAAATCAGTTGAAATAAGAATTATACTCGTCTTCACACCTTCGACAACTTCATGAGCTTTGAGAATGGATAAAAGCGTTTCTTCTATTACCCCTCTTTCCGCAAAGTTTGCATCGTCGAGAACTAAAACGAGAGGAGAAT
>NZ_WANY01000194.1:0-5412 GCF_015521575.1 Ferroglobus sp. | reverse complement strand
GAGTTCTGTAGAAACCGAGCACGTACATAGCTCCGCCGGTTGTTAGGATAACGAGGGTTATTGGAATTAAAGGAACCACAGCATTTCTCAAGCTTCTGTAAACTATGAGAAGCAAGGTGACCACTAAAACGTAACTCGCTACAGTCATTCTATTCTGACCGTTAACGATTAAATCGGCAACGAACATTTTGAGGACGACGTCGCCGGTTAGATAGTAATCGAAAGCTCCGTAGAAGGAGATTTCTCTTTTAACTCTCTCGTAGAGACTTCTGAATTCGAGCCAGTCCATTTCTGAGACTGTAAAATATACGGCGAGAGTATTTCCAGAGAGGTAACGATTTTTGTGCTCGCCAAGCAGTTCAAGCTGATTTTCAAGTTCGTACTCGTTTTCACCAATTTCTCCAAATTTCGATCGAATGAGCTTTCCGAGGGAGGAGTAGTCTGTTATCTTGCCTTCAGATCTTGTTACATACTCTGCAAGCTCCTCAATCTTTTTTATCTCTTCGGCACTTATGGAATCGATTTTTGCAACGAGGATCAATCTGTCTTGGCTACCGAAAACGTTTTTCAGTTCGTTGAATTTTCTAATAGCCGGCAGGTCTTGAGGAATGTACTTGAAGAAGTTCGTTTCTAAGGGAACTTTTTCGTATCCGTAATAGCTCGCTGAAGCAACGATTAATGCGAGAAGCAAAACGACCTTGTACTTTCTTGCCGTTAAGAGAGCTAAGAAATCGAGAGTCTTTTCTGCAACTCCAACAATAGCCTTTCTCCTTTCTTTTCTGTCGGTAAGGACGAGAAAGGCTGGAAGAAACGATAAACTTAACAAATACGCGAAAACTAATCCAATAGCCGAAATCAATCCAAACCAACCGAGAGCTGGGACGCCGGAAAAAAGCATCGAAAGAAAGCCAATAACAGTTGTTATCAACGCCAACGATAACGCTCTGCTAACGCTCCTTATCGCAATTCCAGCAGCCTCAAAAGGGGTTAGACCTTTTCTCCTCTCTTCTTCGTATCTCCCCATGAACTGGGCAGCGTACTCGATGCTCAATCCTATTAGGACCGGAAGAAAAGCGTTTGTAACTTCTGTTAGCGGAATTCCAAGGATGGGCATCAATCCGTAGGCGTAAGTTACTGTTATCAGAGAAATCAAGAGGGGGAGAAAAAGATACCTCTTCTGCTCAACCACGCCTCTAAAAACGATAGATAGCGTGACCACCATCAGAACGACTGCTGCGATACCCATGTTTCTCATGCTGTCTCTTATGCTTTCCGAGACCTGATACCTTATCATCGGATTGCCAGTGGCTTCAACAACAACCCCCGGCGGCAAATCGAGTTCTGAAAGTCTCTTTTCAACCTCCTTCGCTACATCTTCGTATCTGTCCGGATCCGTGAGAACTTCGGCTTCAATTATCGCAAGGCTTCTCTTAGGAACGTACTGGGGAGAGTACTGATAAGTGAGAGATTCGAGTTGTTTTTCATCTGTAGGCAGATAACCGAGCCTCGTTACAATCGAATGCGCTGCGGATTTTACTTCCCCTATCCCGTTAACTTTCTTCAACTCCTCACCAATTTTTAAAATAAGTTCGTAGGTTTCGTAATTCAGAACGTCGTCGCTTTTAACGAAGACGTAGACTGAGGCAATACTTCCACCGAAATCTTTAGTGTAGAGCTTGTATTGCTTGTACTCTTTGAAATCCTCGCTGAAGTAGGTTTCGTAACCTTGATTCATTTTTACGTATTTCGCGTTATGGGCAAAGAAGAGAAATAGAAGAACGGTAGCCAAGATTACGACATGTCTAAACTTCAAGACTTTTTCCGCTTTCATCTCCTTCTCCACGCGATGTATAACGCCAAAGCTGAGAGAGCTATACCAAACCCCGGAATCCTCTTAGATTCCCTCACTTCGATGGGTAATTTAACCGGCTCACTTATCACCCACTCGTCGTTCAAATCCTTGTACTTTACTTCAAGGTTTAAAGCGTAAACTTTCGGGGTTGCGTCGCTGTCGACTTTAATTTTAAACGTCACGTTCTTCGCTTCTCCGGGCTTCAGACTTCCGATGTAGGAGGTGTCGTCGGTGGTTGAGAAGGGATCGACGACAGTGATTCTTGCCGTAGCTTCTCTTATTTCGTACTCTCCAAGGTTCTTTATAGCAACTCTGACTATTCCTTCTCTCCCGGCTTCAAGAACACCTTTTCCTATTACCTCAAACCTCGTCTTCTTTTTTATCTCGATTCCTATGTCGAACTCCTCGCTGACTTCCTTTCCAAGATCGTGATAAATTACGAGCTTGGCTGGGTACACTGTGTTTTCAGCATCCGACGAGGCTTTTACCTTAAACCTCAGCTCAGCCTCTTTTACGTCTCCAGCAAAATACTCTTCGGAAAGGGCAGTCAGCGGTGGTTTCACTTCAAGTTTCGCTTTCACACCTTTCAAAACCCTGTCAGCTTTCATTTTCACAACGACATCTCCCTTGCTTCCAGCATGAACATTCGACACAACCTCGACAATTTTTATTTCTGGCTTCTCCTCAACAAAAACTCCGAAGTTTTCTGTGGAAGTCTCCTTCAGTTCATTGTCGGAAACGTAGAATCCCTTTATCTGAAAAGGATAGTAGCCGCCCTCATCGACGTTGACTTCGACTGTAAACGTAACGTTTACACTTTCATTCGGCTCAAGATCTCCGACGTAAAAAGCTGAAGAGGTCAGAAAAGTTTTGACCTCCGGTGGAACGCTTATCTCCGAGGGAATCTGAATGAACGGCATTTTTACAAACTGCTTCAGTGCTTCCGAGTACTTTTCTATGTCCACTCTCTCCATTCCAGCAACAAGAAAGCCCCGCGGCGGATTGAGGGTTACGAAAAGTTTCTCAGCTTTAGTCCTTCCAGTGTTTTTCAAAGTTACAGTCACCTTGCCCTTTCCTCCAGCCACGAGTTCCGAAGTGACGTTGACGACCTCAAGAGAGACTTCTGGCTTTTCAACGATTAGCTTGAGCAATATTTCCTGCTCCTTTTCCTCGTACTTGATTTTGATGTACTCTGGATACACAACGATCTTCGTTTCGTTGACTATCGTCATAGTTTCTGGAAGAGGTAACCCAGTGGAGATGTTGTAGGTTTTCCTCTCCTCCTTTGGCACGGATTTGAAATCGGGAGAAGTTGTGTCGATGATTATTTCGTCGATGCACTCGTAGCTGAATTCGATCTTGAGGTAATGGGTACCGCTTTTAACTCCTTTTGTATCGATTATTACCGGAATTTGAACAGGTTTGAAGGGCGGTATCGCTGAAAATCTCATTTCTGGAGTTTTAACATTTAAAGTTTCACTTTCGAAGCTTACCGATACGTTGTAAGCCGTTATTAGCATGTCCGGATTCTTAGATACGAATTCGTACTCTTCGTAGCTGTCGTAGATTTGCTTCCAAAGTCTTGCGTTGTTCTGAATTACAACGTTGATCGCCTGCTCCTTTCCGAGTTCGAGATAATTGTTCCCAGCTACGTAGGCAGTAAAGTAAGGTTTGTCCTCGTAGTCTAAGGCTGCAGCGGGAAATATAATGATGAGCAGCATCAAAGGAAAGATCAGAGACCTCATACCACCACCTGTCGTAGCTGCTACTACAAAAATGTATTTAAACTTTTTTGGAGATTACATATTGTGGACAAGCTCGTGGAAGTTCTGAGGGATTTCAAGCTATCCGACTACGAAATTAAGGTCCTACTAACCCTCCTCTCGGAGGGGGAACTAACCGCAAGCGAAATAGCGGAAAAAAGCGGAATTCCGAGAACTTCGGTTTACGAGACCGTGAAAAGTTTGGAGAAAAAAGGGCTCGTCGTCTGCAGAGGAAAGCCGCTTAGAGTTAGAGCTTTGAGTGCAGAGCAACTCGTAAACGTTTTTGCGAAGAAACTCGAGGAGAAAATGAAAGCTCTCGACAAGCTAACGGAGATAGAGAAGGAAAAAAGAGAGGAAATCGTCACGATATACAGGAACGAAGCGGCATTTAACGCCCTCGAAAATCTCCTTGAAAAGGCTTCGAGCATAGTAGTCGCTTCCCTCAACCTTGACGAAAAACTGAAAAAAACTCTCGATTCTAAAAATGCGAGAAAAATTGTAAGGATTAGGGAGATTGAGAGCGACTTCAGCCATGCGATAATACTTGCCGAAGACAAAGCGATACTCTACACGAACCACAAAGGAGACGTGACGATAATCGTTGGGGGAGGGGAGTTTTCGAGATTTTACTTCGAGTTGCTCTCCGCTTTCATCAAAGACTTACCCTTCGAAGTTAAAAAGTAATAAACCTTTGGGAAGTCAGAACAGCTTTCAGAGCTTACGTCAACTCTAACCAAACCGGCTTTTACAAGAGAATTTAAAATATTTTTAAAATCGCTTCCCAAAATTTCCTTAGCTTTATCTTCATCGACAAAATCCTTCCCTTCGAATAGTTTTAGTAAAAATTCCCTCATCAGCCAGCTTCAAGCAGCTCTATTCCATCATCGGTCAACTTCAACTTTCCGTCTTCCTCCACAACAAATCCTTCCCTGATCAGCCAGTCGAGGTTAAACTTCAGCTGAAAGTCATCAAGGTTCAACTCCTTCTTCAGTTCCTCTCTTGTTTTTCCGTGAATGCCTATCGCCGCCACAATCTGCCTTCTTATCGGACTCATCGAAGCTTTAAACAACCTCTCGTGGTGGGACTTATCCCTTTCTCTTTTTTGAACCATCCAGACCACCTATAATTTAAAATTCGGAAATCTTAATAACATTTTCGAAATTTATCGTTTTAGTTGCAAACCTACTATTTTGTTAAGTAACTGAATGAATTCCTCTTCCTTACCCCTCGGAATTGTTGCTCCAGCGGCTATGCTGTGTCCTCCCCCATTTCCACCAACAGCCTCGGCAGCCTCTTTTATTGCAGAGGCTAAGTGCAAACCCTTCTCCACGAGTTCCTTTGTAGCTCTTGCAGAAACTTTCACCCCTTCATCGCTGTAAGCGAAAGCCACTATGGGCTTACTCTTCGAAGCAATGGAATAGCTCATCCCAGCAACTATTCCGACGATCGTTTCTGGAATTGCACTTTTAGCGTGAAAGTACTGAACGAACTCAAGCTCTACAATTCCCATTTCTTCCACAAGCCTAATTCCGGCGGAGAGGTTTTTTCTGTGCTCTTGCAAAAGAGTTCTTGCTTTCCTAAAGTATTTCCCTCTGTCTCCTAAGCACACCTTCAATCCGACCTCTTCAAACCCATATCTTGCGGTTGCGTTAAGAAGAGTCGAGTACTCCATTGCATCTCTCAGCTCGGTTCCATTTTCCTCCTCAAGGAGAATGTACGTCTCTCCTACAATCTTTTTTATGAGTTCGTAGGAGTAACCTGCCTCCATGCAGACTCTCACTATCCCGGATACGACTT
>NZ_WANY01000193.1:0-3607 GCF_015521575.1 Ferroglobus sp. | reverse complement strand
TTCTTATATAGTGCATAGTGATAATGATAGTAATAGGTGAGCTAAAGATGTTCGAGTCTCCCCACATTATTACGATCGACCCCCACATTCTAAGGAGCATAAATAAAAGCTCTCTTCGCAAAAAAGTACTTTTTTACCTTTACAGCATTTATCCGAATTACGACTATCTCGCGAATATTTCGAGGAGGGTGAGGAGCGATCCCACTAATGTTCTTGGCTGTTTGAAGGGGATGGGGAACAGATACAATGGTTCGAGTTCCCTCATCGAACTTGGACTTGTTGAGGTGATCGAAAAAGACGGTTACAAGTATTACCGCATAACGGACCTCGGCAGAAAAGTTGTGGAATACGTCAGAGAGGTTTACGGTGACTACATATGATGAAGTTACTGCACGAGCTCGATGCGATGATGGATTCGATTTACGGTTATATGGTTCTGAAATCCTACGTTTTCCTGCTGAGATTTAATGGGAATTATGCGAATAGAGACTATGCCGAAAGGTCGAAGAAGTATGGAGAGAGATTCGATAAGAGTGTGCTAAGCAAAGCCTGCGAAGCTTTAAAGATTTGTAGGGACGGTAAAATCCTTGATCTTGTTGATGCAATGGATCGCTCCTCTTACTACGCTTTAATCCATCCGGAACATCCGAACATAACTCTCGGATTCATAAAAGATGCTGACCTCTGGAACCTCTGGCTTGAATCGGGAGTTTACAGATATGTCAGAAGAGCTATTGCAGAAATCCTCGGAATAGGCTCTGGAGACAAGATTGTTGATTTTGGTTGCGGAAGCGCATCACCGAAATTCTACTCCTCTCTCATCGGAAGTTCGGGGTTGTATGTGGGGATCGATTATTCAAAACCCCTCCTCAACATAGCGGAAAAGAAATGTAGAAACGAAAAATTGATCGATAGAGTGAGGTTAATTCATTCCAAAGCGGAATCGAGAATCCATTTCAATAAAAATTACGATGTAGCGATAATTTCAGCAGTAGCCGAATATTCATCTATCAGCGGAATTTTAAGAAACGCCTTGGAAGCTTTGGGATACGAGGGGAGCATAGCTATTTTCTCGGAGCTGTTCGTCGATTTGCAGCCGGAGAGGGTGGAGCTGTTCAACCTTTATTATTCTTTAATCCCGGGCTTCAGGTCTTTCCCATCTTTAAGGGAGATAGAAGAATTTTTTGAAAAGATTGGATTGGACTATTCCCTTAAACCCTACGGAAATCATCTTCTTGTAGTTCAGCTTTGAAGAACCTTTCTGACCTCTTCGGGCATCTTCCTTCTCTTCCAGCTTTTATCTATGCAAACGCACGAAATTTTACCTTCGGCGACGACCAAATCTTTTCTTCTCGCCTCGAATCGAAATGTAACGCTGCTTTCTTTCAACTCCTCAACGGAAACGACGATTTCAAGCTCATCGTCGTATTTTGTAGGAGATCTGAATTTCCCCTCCGCATAGACTATCGGGAAAGCGTAGTTTTCCTGAGGATTTCTGTAAAAGAGCTCCGGTTTTATTCCCTTCTCTCTCAAAAACTCGTCTAAAGCCTCTTTGAAGTAGTTAAAGTAGGAAACGAAGTAAGTCACGCCGAAGGGATCGGTTTCTCCGAATCTTACTCTCCTCAAATCAGACCCCTCTCCTTCAGAAAGCTTTCGACGATCTCCAAAACCTTTTCGAGAATTTCCCTCTCTTCTCCACTGATTCTCAGCATTATCAAAGCGTTCGTATCAGCCGGAGGAGCTACAGCCATCTCCACTCCGTTTATTTTCGCATCCCTCACAGCTTTTGCTATTTCTCCCTTTGCAACTATTTTATCTCCCACTTTGAGTAGAAAGCCGTGGTGTTCAGAATTCGGAAGTTCGAAGTGGACGACCATCGTCGAGTAATCCTTTCCCTTTTCAAGGGTTTGAACCTTCACCTTCCTCCCCTTATACTCGAACTCCATGTTTCGTTGTCGGCTCATCTGGTGAAAAGAGTAATGTTTTTATTCTTCCCTTAAACCATGATTAATAGTGGTGATAAAAATGCCGGAGAAAATGAGAGTTGTCTTATGCGGCTACGATCCGATGCTCGTAAGGGGATACGTGAAAGCGAAGAACGAGGAAGCTTTGTGGTTCTACCTGCCAAAAGAACTCTACGAAGATTACAAGCTGAAGCCCGGAGATAAAGTAAAGGGAGTAGTGGAAAAAATATACGCCGGAAAAACAGGAGAAGTTGTGGCTGAGCCCAACGAAGAATTCGTCTGGGAAACCTCAAGATTCACCGGAATGGCTGTTGTTGTCGACCATGACTTCATAGCGAAGTACAAGCTTACAGCATGGCACTTCTTGGAGCTGACAGTAAATGCGATAATTCAGGACGGAGAAGAGAAGGAAGTTTATCCGGGAGAAACAAAGCAGAGAAAGTTCTGGCCAGACGAAAGGTTAAAGCTCCACTACACCCTTGACTACGTTGAGTAGAATGTGGGAAAAAGTTGAAGGTTTTAAAAACCTTTTATTTTTGGAAGGTTACGGCTTTTCTTCCAACATTTACGCACTCAAACACTCTTCGATTGCTCTAATCGATGTTGGAAACGATTACACGGCTTTTTTCGAGTTTAAAGAAGAAGTAGGAGAAATCTCCGAAATCGATCAGATTTTTTTGACACATTCCCACAACGATCACACCCTCGGCTTGCTTGAACTCTTTAGAGCCTACAAAGATTTCGATAACGTCGAAATTTACGTTCACGAACTTATGAGGGATGCGATAGAAAAAAGAGCGAAAACGTTTGGGAAGAAAGTGAGAGTTGTGGGAGTCAGGGGTGGAGAGAACATTAATTTCGGAGGAGAAGAAGCGTTAATTCTGAAGACTCCGGGGCACACGATAGATTCGCTCAGCCTTTATCTTAAAGAAAAACATGCCCTCTTTTCAGGAGATGCGGTCGTTGTTAACCCTGTAATTGACGAGAGCCTTGGAGGGAGGTTGGTAGATTACATAATTTCGCTGAGGCATTTGAGGAAGATGGAAATCTCAGCGATATTTCCTGGACACGGCTACTACGCTTTGAAAGGGGCGAGAGAGATTCTCGACAAGGCTTACCTGAAAGCTTTAAGTTTTCTTGAACCTGATAAACCTCTGAAGGAGGTGGCTAAGAAAGCGTTGTCTCTCGGAATGGTTGAAGAAGCAGAGTACGCTTTGGAAAAGCAGCTGGAAGTCGAATTTGATGAAGAAGCACTCTTTGGGTTGGCTTCGATAAAAGCGGATAAGGGGGAGTTCGAAGCTGTTAAAGAGTTGCTTAACGGATATGACACTTTTGAATCCCACCACATTGTTGGAGTGGCTGCGATGAAGGCGGGAAAATTTGATGAAGCTGTAAATCATTTCAAAAAAGCCCTTGAAATTAGGGAAGATAAAAACATCAGGCTGCTTCTTGCCACCGCTCTGTATGAGGCGGGAAAGGTTGAAGAGGCTATGAAAATTGAAGAGTTAAAATCTATTTTATCAAAAATTAAATAATAAATGAGCAAAATAATTATCCAGCCAACTTATTGCTTCGCTTCAACACTCATTAAAAACCATTAAACTTATATTGTTGACAATAATATATCATGTCAAATCGTGGAG
>NZ_WANY01000192.1:0-2032 GCF_015521575.1 Ferroglobus sp. | reverse complement strand
GGACTATGCACTCCGTATCGTTATCTGTCGTGAAGTAATGACCTTTAGCCTCAAGGTTCGCCCTCGTTTTCCAGTAATTCGTAATCTGTCCGTTGTGAACAACGGCTATATCTGGATACAGAAAGCTCTGGAAGGGATGAGCGTGATATCTATCCACTCCGCTTTCGGTTGAAAATCTTATATGCCCTATAGCATGAGTGCCTCCTTTCTTCGATATTCCGTAAGCTTCGTCGACGTGGGTTATGTAGCCAACGTCTTTGAAGATTTCGAACTTCCCGGCTGAAAGAACCGAAACCCTCTCCATGGACTGCAGTCTCAAAGCCAATCTTTTGAGGAGGGGAAAGTCGATTCCCTTAACGTTGAAGTCCTTAATCACGAAATCTTCCCCTTCTCTCACGATCTCAGTGGCTTTTAACTTGGCGAACTTCTCAACGAGCTCTTCAACTTTTTCGGTGGTTTCGATTCTTTCGAAAGTGTCTCCAAGTATTTCGAGCCTTATTATAAATTCGTCTTCATCGAGGGATCGTGAATTGTAAATCGCAACTCCCGCTCCATCCTTTCCCCTGTGTTGGAGGTTTTTCATCATTTCAACAACAACGCTACCGAGGTCGTCCCTCCTCTTCTTGAAAAGAACACCAACTATCCCGCACATCCCAACCTCCTTGATATTCGCTACTTTTAAACTTAACTGTATGCAATTGTATGACTAAAGTTTCAGGAAATTTTCAAGGAGTATTTTGCAGCATTTCTGCATCTCCGGCAGAAAGATCTCACTCTCTTCTATTATTTTCGATTTCTCTTCTTCGCTCATTCCTTTTTCGTGCTTCAGCCACGTCTTTATCAGATCGAGAGTCATCTCCAAGTGGAACTGCAAGCCTATAGCTTTACCTATCCTGAACGCTTGGTTTTTGACGAGGTCTCCCTCGTAAAGAAGCTTGCTATCGTTAGGCAAATCGAAGGTGTCGTTGTGCCACTGGAAAACCTTCAGCTTATCCGGCAGTCCTTTTACTGCTTCATCATCTTCGACTTTCTTAACTTCGTACCAGCCAAGCTCTTTTTTGTATGGGTAAACCTTGCCACCCATAGCACTCGCTATAAGCTGAGCTCCGAGGCAAATTCCGAGAATCGGTACGTTATTTTTTATAGCCTCCCTTATGAGGTTTTTCTCCTCCGAAAGAAAGGGATATATGTCTTCTTCGTAAGCCCCCATGGGTCCGCCCAAAATTATTATGTGAGAGGCGTACCTCGCCTTAACTTCGTTCGTCTCGTACACTTTCTCGTAATCGAAAGCAATTCCTCTCTCTTCGAGTATCTCCTCTATGTACCCGAGAGGTTCAATGGGAGAGTGCTGTATTGCAACAACCTTCATACTCTCCCCATTTCCTAAAAACTTTTTAAAGCTTTTCCTCAATTAATGAAAATTGTTGAATTTAGAACTGATTTACATGAAGGTTTTTTAATGTGTGGTTGGATAAGCTGCTGGGGAGAAACTTAAAATCCTATGCGTTAACGTTACTTCGTGAGGTACGTTGTCAGTTTGATAAACAAATACGACGCTGGAAAATTTCCGAGGGATTTGAAGGAGATGGGGATATATAGGGCGATACAGCTCGCCTCCAACGAAAACCCTTATCCTCCCCCGGAGGAGGTCGTCGAAGCTATTAGAAAGGAAGTTTTGTGGATAAATCGTTACCCTCATCCGGAGTATAAGGATTTGAAGGAGAAAATAGCGGAATACTGTAAAGTTGATTATGGAATGATTTCGCTGGGAAGCGGAGTTATGGACATTCTCAAAGTGATTGCGGATGTTCTTCTTGAGCCCTTCGACAAGGTTGTTGTGCCTATGCCATCCTACAGCTACTACACCTTCGTTTCCATGCTGAGGGATGCGGGAGTTGAGGAGGTAATTTTCGAGGGTTACAAAGTTAGTGTGGAAAACCTCTCGGGAAAGCTTATTTTTCTATGCTCCCCAAACAATCCGACCGGAAATACTGTAAATGAGGAAGTTGTAAGAACGGCTTGCGAAAATTTC
>NZ_WANY01000191.1:0-11394 GCF_015521575.1 Ferroglobus sp. | reverse complement strand
GCATTTTAAAATCGTAAACGTCGTAGATGTAAACGTCGTTGAGAACGCTCTTATCTTCGAAAATCTGATTGACTCTCTCTGGAGATAATCCTTCTGTGTCGATGTAAACTGCTCTCCCAAACCTTCTGACGGTGTTGTAGGTAAGCATGAGGCAGAGGGAAGTTTTTCCGCTTCCGCTTACTCCGTAGATCTGAGTTATAGTTCCGGTTTCAACACCGCCGCTGAGCAGAGAATCAATGCACAAGCTTCCGGTTGGAAGCTTTTTCATTCAATCACCTTCATGATCCTCTTATAAACCTCTTCGGGAGATAAATTCTCGGCTTCGCAAATCCTCTTAACGTCTTCGTACTCCGGTTTAATTCTGTAGTCGGACAATTTTACCCTAACTCTATATTCTCTCTCGTTAATCTTCACCTTAATTTCTTTGACTTCTCTGTAGGCTTTCAACCTGTGCTCCACGGGAAGTATCCTGACTCCAAGAGAACCAGTTAACTCCATCATCTTTTCCGCAACCTCTTCGGCTTTATCGTAACTGACTATCGCTGAAAGCAAACTTCCGAGCCTACCCTTCTTCATCAGAACCGGAGTAACGTAAACGTCATGGCTCATCTCTGAAAGCTTTTCAACAGCGTAGCTTAGATATTCAGGAGAGAGGTCATCAACGTTGGTTTCAACTACCACAATCCTGTCGTGAATCTTGGCTTCTCCAAGTATTATCCTTAGAACGTTCGGAACCTCTGTCTCTTTTTCTCCAGCTCCGTACAAAATTTTGTTAATTTTAAAAGAGTTTTTAAACGTTCCTTCCGAGAAGTGAGCTAAAATTGCGGCTGCTGTCGGAGTTAGAAGTTCTCCCTCACCTTCCATAAGAACCTCGATTTTCGAATTCGCGAGAATTTCTAAAGTTGCTGGAGCTGGAGACGGATACCTTCCGTGGGTGAATTCCACGAATCCCACTCCGGTTCTGACTCTGTTCGTGTAAATTCTGTAACCTCTTTCTCTCAGTCTTAGAAAGCCGAGTGCTGAAAGGGTGATGTCGAAAATAGCGTCGTCGCTTCCCACTTCGTGGAATTTCGCCTTTTTGTAATCTCTTCCGTGAACTTTTCCCTCGGCTTTCGCAAGTCTTTCAAAAATTTTTATAACTTCCTTTTTTACTCTCTCGTCAATCCTCGAACTTTCGACGAGCTCTACAACTTCTTTGAAACTTCTCTCCTTAGTTTCGCTCTTCACTCTGACGAGGTTTGATGTTATTCCTTTTTTGACGACCCTCTCAATTTTGTATTCAACCTCAAGGTTTAACTCATCGACGATTTTTTCGATATCCTCCCTCTGAATTACCTCATCATAGAGTGCTCCTATAATCATGTTTCCACTTGCACCATTGAAAGCGTCAATTACGGCAATTCTCATGCTACCACAAGACTTTTTATCTTCTAAAGCTTTTACTTTAATCATGGAACTGCTACTCAAAGTTAATCAAGCTTACCCCAGTGACTCTGGAAGAGGCATAGCAAGGCTCGATCCCGAATCAATGTTCAGGCTAAATATATCTCCCGGCGACATAATAGAGATTGAGGGAAGAAGAAAAACGGTCGCTAAAGTCTGGAGGGCTCCAAAAAGAGATTGGGGGAGAGGAATAATAAGAATAGATCGCTTTATAAGGGAAAATGCCGGAGTGAATATAGGAGATACCGTTAAGGTTAGAAAAGCGGAGTATTCAATAGCGAGGCAAGTCATCCTTGCTCCCCTAAAAAAACTTGACTTCAAAATTTACGGAGCTGATATTGGAGAGTATCTGAAGCATCAACTACTTAAAAGACCCGTTATGGAAGGAGACCTCGTTCCGATCGTTGGAGCTCCGGCTTTTACGGGCTTTGGTAAATACACACAGAATCAGGCTACAGTCCTCGTTGCCGTTAAAACTGAACCGAAGGGAGCGGTGATAATAGACGATCAGACTCACGTTGTCTTCAGAGAACGACCGGTTAAAGGTTTCGAAAGGTTTGGAAAGGCTGGAGTTACTTACGAAGATATAGGTGGACTCAAGGAGGAGCTTCAGAAGGTCAGAGAAGTTATAGAACTTCCGCTCAAGTATCCGGAAATATTCCAAAGGCTCGGAATAGAGCCGCCGAAGGGAGTTCTTCTCTACGGTCCTCCGGGGACTGGTAAAACACTGATAGCTAAGGCTGTAGCGAACGAAATAGGGGCAACGTTCCTGACGATAAACGGTCCGGAAATCATGAGCAAGTTCTACGGAGAGAGCGAGCAGAGGCTTAGGGAGATTTTCGAAAAGGCTAAAGAAAACGCTCCGAGCATTATATTCATAGATGAAATTGATGCGATAGCTCCGAGGAGAGACGAAGTTACCGGAGAGGTTGAGAGAAGAGTTGTTGCTCAGCTTCTAACGCTAATGGACGGACTTGAAGAGAGAGGACAAGTGATAGTCATCGGAGCGACGAACAGAATTGAAGCCGTAGATCCGGCTTTAAGAAGACCGGGGAGGTTTGACAGAGAAATAGAGATTGGCGTTCCGGACAGGGAAGGAAGATACGAGATTCTCCAGATTCACACGAGGAACATGCCTTTAGATCCAGAATACTCAAGGGAGTTCGTTTTAGAGGCTTTAAACGCTCTGAAGAATTATCTGAAGGAGGAGGGCGATTCGAGATACGCTCAAATTGACTTCGTTATCGGGGAAGTTAAGGAGGCGGAGAAGAAAGAGGAGGTAAAGGCAATAATTGAAAATCTTCTTCCCGAAGAGCTGAAGCCTGACTTGGAGAGGGAAATAATCAGAGCGATGCTCAGACATCTGGCGGATCAAACTCACGGATTCGTCGGAGCTGACATCGAAGCTTTATGCAAAGAGGCGGCAATGAAGGCTTTGAGGAGGTATCTGCCGAGAATCGATTTGAACGGAGACGAACTGCCGGTGGAGCTCCTTGAGGAAATGAAGGTGACGTTCGATGATTTCAAGGAGGCTCTGAAGGAAATAGAACCTTCAGCGATGAGGGAAGTTCTGGTTGAAGTTCCGAGAGTTACATGGGAAGACGTCGGCGGGTTGGAGGATGTAAAGCAAGAGGTTATCGAAGCGGTGGAATGGCCGCTAAAATACCCGGAGAAGTTCAGAAAGTTCGGAATAAAACCGCCCAAGGGAGTTCTTCTCTACGGTCCTCCGGGAACTGGTAAAACGCTGATAGCTAAAGCTGTAGCGAACGAAAGCGAGGCGAACTTCATAAGCGTTAAAGGGAGTGAGCTTTTGAGCAAGTGGCTCGGAGAGAGCGAAAAGGCTGTGAGGAAGATCTTCAGGAAAGCAAGGCAGGTGGCTCCTTGCATAATCTTCTTCGACGAAATCGATGCAATAGCCCAAATGAGGGGGATCGACGAAGGAAGTAGGGCAGTTGAAAGGGTCGTTAATCAGCTTTTAACTGAGATGGACGGGCTTGAGGAGCTTGAAGGAGTTATTGTCATCGGAGCGACTAACAGACCAGACATAATCGATCCAGCTTTGTTAAGACCGGGAAGATTCGATAGACTTGTATACGTAAGACCTCCAGATAAGAAGAGCAGGTACGCTATCTTCAAAATTCACACGAGGAATATGCCTCTCGCCGATGACGTCGATCTCGAAGAACTTGCAGAATTAACCGAAGGTTATGTGGGAGCTGACATAGAAGCCGTTTGCAGAGAAGCTGTAATGCTCGCTTTGAGGGAAAACATCAACGCAGAGAAGGTCGAGATGAGACACTTTTATGAAGCTATAAAGAAGATAAAGCCCAGCATAAACGAAGCTATGCTGAGGTTCTACGAGAAGTTTGAGGAGAAGGTGAAGGTTGAGCCTAAGCAAGCGAAGACGATAATCGGGTACGGTTAGTCGAAACTTTTATAGCCTCCTCTTTTTTAAATCCTTTTGGGTGGTGATAATGTTTGCAAAATCTCTCGCAAGGAAGACCGTGCTGCTATCTGATGGTACAGTTCTCGGGACTTTGTACAATATAAACGTGGACTTCAGAACGGGTTCGTTGATAAGCTTGGTTGTGAAGCCGCAGAATGAAGTAAGCGGAATAGAAAAGGTGGACGGTTATTACATAATACCTTTTGAAAGCGTAAAGTCGATAAGCGATTACATAGTCGTTGACAGGAAAAGGCTGAGCAGATGAGGTACTTTTTTCCACCTTTAATTTTGCCCCTTTTCGTCCTTTTCGTAATTTTGCCGTTTTTTGCTTTGACTTTCGTCTTAACGACGACCCAAGTTTTCAAAACACTTTTTGGAATTTCCACCATCGAAGCTCTCATGATTTTTTCAGTTATTGTCGTCGGAAGCTTCGTTAACCTTCCCGTTTACAAAATCGAAGGGAGGGAAGTCGTTAGGAGGAGAAGTATCTTCGGAATTTTCTACTACTATTACGTGGAGAAAAAGCAGATAGTTGTGGCGATAAACGTTGGTGGGGCTTTAATTCCGTCGATCCTTGCCTTTAAAGTGCTACTAACTTTACCGCTTTTTCCGGCTCTCCTATCCATTGTGATCGCATCATTTCTAATCTACCTCTTCGCAAAGCCGATCCCGGGAGTTGGGATCGTCGTTCCTCTCTTTGTCCCTCCGCTGATAGCTCTCATGTGTTCTTTTACGATCATCCAGGTTTTCGAGTTGAATTTGCTCTCTCTTCCCAAACTTGCTTTCGTTTCGGGAGTTTTCGGATCGATTGTTGGAGCTGATTTAATGCATCTGAAGGACATTAAAGAGATTGGAAGCGGAGTCGTCAGCATAGGAGGGGCTGGAACATTTGACGGAATTTTCTTAACGGGAGTGTTTTCTGTTGTTTTCTCTTTCCTACTACTTTAGGTCTATATTTAATCTGAGCTTACTGGAAGTTTTTTAAGGGAAGCTGAACATTCACGATAAATTTTCGCAAACTTTATAATCGGTTCAAGTAAACTGTTTTACATGACAGACATAATGAAGTATGTCGTGCCAAAGGAGACTTGGCCGGACATTATTATTCCGGATGAAGTGCAGCAGTACATAGGGGATAGAAAAGAGCTGAACCTCGCTGAGGAGATTCTCGACAGAAACATAAAGGAAGGAAGGGGAAGAAAAGTTGCTATCTATTTTGAGGATAGAAGAGTTACTTACAGAGACCTTTACAGACTGAGCAACAAGGTTGCAAACTTCCTCAAGGAAATTGGAGTTGAAAAGTACGACAGGGTAGGTTTCAGAATGAGAAACATGCCGGAAGCTGTGGCGGTGAACTTCGGAATAATGAAAGCCGGAGCGATCCCTGTTCCTCTCAACCCGATGTGGGCTAAAAAGGAAATCGTACACGTTGCAAACAACGCTGAGATAAAGGCAATCTTCGTAACTGGAGATGACAAGACGTTTAAGGCGGTCGAGGAGAGCGTTCCGGAACTTAAGACAGTCGAGAAAGTCATCGTTACCGAAAAAGAAGATCTGAAAGAGCCGTTCGTTTCGTTCAACGAAATTTACAAGCAGAGCAGCAAGTTCGATCCGGTTCCATTAGAGCTTGGAACGCCGGCTGTGATTCTCTACACAAGTGGAACGACTGGTTTGCCGAAGGGTTGCGTGCACTTTGTTGAGAATGTTCTTTCGTCGGTTTACTTAGTAGGAAAATACGTTTGGAAGCTCACCGAAGATGACGTCGTTGGTGGACCGGCTCCAGTGAGCTTCGCCATGGGTTACGGTAACGGATGCCTTATTCCCTACTTCCACGGAGCTGCTACAAGTATCTGGCCAGGATTCAGCGTTGAGAACTTCTTCCGCTTCGTTGAAGAGCACGGTATAACCGTCTTCAGCTCTTTGCCAACTGCTTACAGAATGATTCTCGCAAATCCAAACCTTGACGAGTATCTGAAGAAGTACGACCTTTCAAGCCTGAGACTTTGCACCGGAGGAGGAGAAGCTCTCGGTGCTGAGACTGCCAAGAAGTGGCAGGAGAAGTTCGGAATGCCAATCTACGAATCCCTCGGAGCTACGGAAATGGTTCACATCTGCATAAGCAACACAGTCGCTCCCAAGCCTGTTGCGGGAAGCATCGGTTGGCCGGTGCCTGGCTATACGGTCAGGATAGTTGATCCTGAGACTGGAAAAGAATGCCAGCCCGACGAGGTCGGAAATCTCTACATAAAGGGTCCGACTGGAATAAGGTACTGGAACCACCCGACGAGACCTCTTGATGAGAAGCAGAAGGAGAGCGTCAAAAACGGATGGAACGTCCTTGGTGACTTCGTCAGAAGAGACGAAAACGGATACATCTATTTCGTGTCGAGAGACGATGATCTCATCAAGTCCTCTGGATACAGAATCGGTCCCGATGAAATCGAGCAGCCGTTAAGCCAGCACCCGGCTGTGGCTGAGTGTGCTGTCATCGGAGTTCCGGATCCAGAAGGAATCAGAGGACAGCTCGTTAAAGCGATCATAAGGCTCAAAGAAGGCTATGAGCCGAGTGAAGAACTCAAGCAGGACATCCTTAAGTTCCTTGAACAACACATAGCCAAGTACAAGCTGCCGAGAATAATCGAGTTCACAACAGAGCCGCTACCGAGGACTGCGACGGGCAAGCTGCTAAGAAGAGTGTTGAGGGAGAGAGAGGCTCAGAAGCAGCAGAAGTAAACTCCCAATTTTTCATTTTTTCTTTTGAGCGTAGCAGTTCAGTTTACCTAAAGAAAGTTTAGAAAGCCTGTTTGCAATTTTTTTGACGTTTGAGTGAGGGACTTGTGATAGCACCTTAATTTTTATTAACTTTCGAATTGTAGGAGGGTCATGAAATACAAAACCGAACTCACAAGAATTGTTGAACTTCCTTACTATGTTGAGGTTAGCGAGACTTCAAGGAAAAAAGTTAAAGATATTCTCGATTCCTTCAACTTAAACAGTACTCTCTTCCTAACTGGAAAAAACTCTTATGAAGTTGTCGGAGCGAAAATCGAGGAGAAAATAGCCGATTATATTGTTGAGAAAGTTTTCGTTGAAAAGGCTACGATGAGCGAGGTTAGGAGGATTGAACTTTTTTTGGGTTACACCGATATCGATTCCGTTGTGGGGGTTGGCGGAGGGAAGGTAATAGATGTGGGGAAGGTAATCGCTACCGAACTTAATGTTGCTTTTATAAGCATCCCAACTTTAGCGTCAAACGACGGTATTGCTTCGCCGGTCGCGAGCTTTAAAGAGAACGGTAAGCCCGTTTCAATTTCCGTCAACCCTCCAACTGCCGTTCTGGCGGACTTGACAATTTTGAGAAATAGTCCGATAAGATTCCTTAGAGCTGGTTTCGGAGATTTAATCTCTAACATCACCGCCGTCAAAGATTGGAAACTTGCGAGAGACAAAATTGATGAGGAGTATAACGAAGTTGCCGCTTCGATGGCTTATCTTCCTTCCACTCTCATGCTCAACTTGGAAAGCGTAAATTTCAAGGACGATTTGACGACTCTGGAAAAGCTCATTAGAGGGTTGATTTTGAGCGGAGTTTCGATAGCTATAGCCGGGTCAAGCAGACCGGCAAGCGGAGCGGAACATAAATTCAGCCACGCTTTGGACTATCTTGGGTACGGAAGCGGAGTACACGGAGAGCAAGTAGCTTTAGGGACGATAATAATGGAGTACCTCCACCAAAAGTACTACGGAACGGGAGATTGGGAGGCTATAAAGACAATTCTTGAAAAAGCTCAGGTGCCGACGACTGCAAAGGAGCTAAACTTGACCAAGGAACAAGTCCTCGAAGCCCTAATTTACGCCAAGAGAATCAGAAAGAAAAGGTACACGATCTTAGAGGACGTAAATCCAAGCAAAGAAGAACTTGAGCTCGTTTTAATCAAAACCGGGATCGTAGAGAGTTAGAACGTATTTCGCATCTTCAACTCTGTTTATTCTTCTAACTTCGGCTATGTTGTAATTCTCGATTCTGACATCTATCAGCTCGCTCCCCAAACCTTCATTCATTCTTAGTAAAGAGTAAACTCCGTTTACTTCCTCCCAAACCTCCTCACCGAATACAATTTTTTGAAAGGCTTTGTTCAACTCAACCCAGCTCATTTCAGCTATTTTTTGGACGGGAATTAATGAAAAGTATTCAACAACTTTTTCCACATTTTCCTTCTCGTGAATCCACGTGCATTCCATGCAGCTCCATATTTTAAAGTCTTTAAGCCTCCCAAAAGCGTTGTATAGGCACGGATAAAAGGGACAAAAGCAGAGAGAGCAATCCTGCCCTTCGAAGTGGCAGGGATAGTACTCGCATTCTCCCTTCTTCATCCCGAAAATTGCAGAAATCAAGTCCTTCAGAGCTTCTTCCCTCATTTCAGCATCGCCACCATGCTGCCGACGCTGACTCCTATATCCCTCGCTACTGGTTCGCACTTGGCGGTTAAAAGAAAAGCGATGCTTTCCCACCTTGATTCGGACAGGCATTCGTAGTTAGCCATACCCTTAGCCACGATTATATCAGCCTCCTCTATTCTACTTTTCGTCTCCTCAGGGAGTAGTTCCTCATCAATACCGATCTCCCCTCCGTTTGGAAGTATTTCATCAGCAACTTTATCTATTCCGGCAAGTCTCGCATCCTCAATCGTCGCGTCGCTGAGTATCGGTTTTCCTCTAACAACAACGCTCACTCTCTCCGAGATCTTCTTAATTTCTCTTATCAGTAAGTAATCGAAGAATATTTCCCCAGCGTTGTCAGTCACGTAGACAACCCTTCCTTTGGAGAGATCTTTGATTTCCTTTGTGTTGTCGATAGCCAGCCCTTTTGCAAACATTTTAAGGAAGTACGTTTTGAAGTTGCCCTCTTCGACTTTGTGATCCAGAACCCCGTAGTCGAAGGCGTTACCGATTATGCTTGCTACAACAGCTCCGTAGAACTTATCTGAAAGTTTCGAAATGAAATTTTCAACGAAGGGTAGGTTTTCCTTTGCAACAGCGTTCGCTCTATCTTTTAGAGGCTTGTACGGATCTTCAACTCCGAGAACCTCGTAAACCCTCCTGTGGATTTTTGTGGCTATTAAGGCGTTGATGCCCTTCTTTTCGTATTCCTCGCTTAGAATTTTGAGAGCTTCTCCGACGGCTTTTTCTATCTTACTCTGGTCTTTTGTAGCTATCTTGCATTCGAGATATACCCTGTTCAGCAAACAGGCCGGGCATTTAGCGGCGATCCTCATAGTTACGTGTCGAGATTTCTAACTTCTGCGGCGTGCTCCATTATGAACTTCTTCCTGTCTTCCGTGTTCTCTCCCATGAGGATCGAGACGATTTCCTCTGCCATTGCCGCATCTTCGAGCGTTACTTGAATGAGTATCCTTCTCTTCGGATCCATCGTCGTCTCCCAAAGCTGTTCTGGATTCATCTCCCCCAGACCTTTGTATCTTTGAACTTCACCGTCTCCTATTCTCTTAAGCAGGTTTTCCAGTTCCTTGTCGGAGTAGAGGTAGTAAACCTTCTTTCCCTTCCTAACTCTGTAGAGGGGTGGTTGGGCTATGTATAGGTATCCGTTCTCTATAAGCGGACGCATGTAGCGGTAGAAGAAAGTGAGCAGCAGAGTTCTTATGTGAGCTCCGTCTACATCTGCGTCGGTCATTATGATGATCCGTTTGTATCTCGCCCTTTTTATGTCGAAATCCTTTCCGAAGCCAGCACCTATGGCAGCTATAATCGCTTTTATCTCATCGTTTTTCAGAACTCTGACCATACCTGCTTTCTCCACGTTGATGATCTTACCCCTTATCGGTAAAATTGCCTGAAATCTTCTATCTCTCGCTTGCTTTGCCGAACCACCGGCAGATTCTCCTTCAACTATAAACAGCTCTCTTTCCTCCGGATTTCTTGAGGAACAATCAGCAAGCTTTCCCGGAAGAGTTGCTACCTCCTCCCTTCTCTTTATAACGTCTCTCGCTCTCTTCGCAGCCTCTCTCGCTTTGGCAGCCAATATGCACTTTTCTATTATTTTGTTAGCCTGATCCGGATGCTCTTCAAACCATCTCATCAGCTCGCTGTAAACTATCGTCTCCACAGCTGTTTTCACTTCGCTGTTGCTCAGCTTCGTTTTTGTCTGACCTTCGAATTGAGGTTCAGGAACTTTAACGGAGATTATAGCTGTCAAACCTTCTCTGACGTCCACTCCAGTTATCGGCTTGAAGTTCTTGATGTTCTTCTTTCCGTATTCGTTTATCGCTCTCGTTAAAGCTGCTCTGAATCCGACGATGTGCGTTCCTCCCTCAACGTTGTGTATGTTGTTGGCGTAGGCAAGAATTGTTTCGAAGTCAGTATTGGTGTATTGCAGAGCAACTTCAACGCTGATACCGTTTTTTTCTCCGCTTATGTATATTACGTCTGAAATTTTTTCTCTGTTTGCGTTGAGGTGTTCCACGAACTCCACAATGCCTTTTTCCGAGTAGAATTCCTCTTTTTTCCCACTTCTTTCATCGTACAGTTCGAGTTTCAGTCCTTTGTTCAAGTATGCAAGCTCTCTAAGTCTGTGTGCCACTATGTCGTAACGAAACTCGGTCGTTTCGAAGATCTCCTCGTCAGGTTTGAACCTCACGTAAGTTCCCGTTTCATCGGTTTCCCCGATAACCTCAAGGGGAGTTACCGGAATTCCTCTCTCGTATCTTTGTCTGTATATCTTTCCGTTTCTTTTAACAACAACCTCCACCCACTCAGAAAGCGCATTTACAACGGATAAACCGACTCCATGCAAACCTCCGGAGACTTTGTAGGCTTTTTTACTGAACTTTCCTCCAGCGTGGAGCTTAGTCATCACTATTTCCAAAGCCGGCTTTCCGAGGGGATGCATCTCAGTCGGAATTCCTCTCCCATCATCCTCGACGCTTGCGCTTCCGTCTTTGTGCAGCACGACCTTTATTCTACTGCAATAGCCAGCTAAATGCTCATCGACGCTGTTGTCGATAACTTCCCATAGAAGGTGATGAAGTCCCCTAATTCCAACTCCACCAATGTACATTCCCGGTCTTTTTCTCACTGCTTCCAAATCACTAAGAACTTCGATTTGCTCTGCTGTGTAGTCTTCCACGAAACCAAATTTAATCTCTCGGTTTAAAACTCTTGGGTGCTCAATTAATCCAACAACCGGAACTTATCATAACATCATATTTTCACCCCGGAGAGTTGTTAAAAACGTAAAAGAGAAAAATTTATAAATAGTCGGATAAAGAAGCTGCGGGTGTTTGCATGATTGAAAAGATCGTTGAGAGACTTTACTACTACTTTGCAATGCTGCAGGTCATTATATTGATCCTCAGTGGCAGGATGAAAATTTATAGGTAATTGAGGATAAGGATAAGGTAGGTGTTATCTTTCTGATCTGACTCTCCGATTTTTCTTAACCAAAAACTTTACATCTGAGGATATTATTTACAATTTTGATTAGGCTG
>NZ_WANY01000190.1:0-3323 GCF_015521575.1 Ferroglobus sp. | reverse complement strand
TTCACCCCTTGTCTGGACATCGGGGAGGCAAGTGGAGCATCACGGTGGAGGAGCGATGACGAGGAACAATCCAATTCTCGCGGAGTTTCAGCCGGAGCTTTACGTGGAGATAAATCCGGAGGATGCGATGGAAAGAGGAATAAGAGATGGAGACCTCTGCATGGTTGTTAGCTTCAGAGGGGTGGAATTAGGATTCACTCACGCCCACGTTGTTGCAAAGGCTAAAGTAACGAGTGCTGTGCCGAAAGGAGTCGTTTTCTTACCTTTCCACTGGGCCGGGGTTTTCGAAGGAAAGAGCTATGTGGAAAGATTTCCGAGAGCTGAGGGAGAGAGCGGGGAAAGTTTAGCTCCCTACGCTTACGGAGACACGCCCAACATCCTCAATCCACCGGGCTGGGATCCGTCAACCCAAATGCAGAATACAAAAGCCGGAATGTGCCAAGTTTTCAAGCTTGAAGCTTACGAACATCAGTGGGAGAAGGAAGGAGTCGTTGAAGATTACAGAAAGCTGATTAAAGAACTAATTAGGGGGTGATGTAAATGCCTCTCAAGTTCCTTGCCGACGTTTACCACAGTCCCTGCATAAAGTGCAGAGGTTGCGAGGCGATCTGCAGAAATTACAATCAGGTTCCAGAGGGGGTTTTCAGAATTAAGGTCGTAACGATAAACGAAGGAAGACCAGGGCAGCTGAACTTCCCCCTACAATGCCTCCACTGCAACGATCCGCCCTGCATGAAAGTTTGCCCGGTCAATGCGATATGGAAAAGAGAAGAAGATGGAGTCGTATTGGTGAAAAAGGACATCTGCATAGGTTGCGGTTATTGTGCTTCAGCTTGTCCTTTTGGAGCACCGCAGTTCAGGAAAGGAGGCGTCATGGGACTTGACGGAAAGATGGATAAATGCACGTACTGCGTTCAGCCTTACGATCCGAAAGATGAGCAAGGTAAGGAAATCTTCAGAGAACCAAAGCCAAGGTGCGCAATGGTTTGTCCAACCGGAACGATTGTGGCTGGAGAGCAGAAGGAAATAGTGGAAATGCTGAGAAAAAGAGCTGCTGAAAAAATGGCTATGGGACAGCTTGAGAGAGTCTTCCTGTTCTTCTGAGAGGAGCCATGTTAAACTACACATTTTTTTACGGGCTCGGAGATCTGGAGCTGAACAAGTACTGGGGAGTGGCTATAGCGACATATCTATTCCTTGGCGGGTTGGCGGGAGGGATGTACATAGCTGGCTACTTCGCCCATCTTTACAGAAATAGAGACGAAGTTCTATCAGAAATTTCGAAATTCGGAATATATTTGAGCGGAATAATTCTTATACTTGGTTTGCTCAGCCTCATTTACGACCATCCAAATGTTTTGATAGCCGTGATAAATCCAACCCTCTTTAGAAACCTTGGATCCTGGCTCGCTGTTGGTAGCTGGATAATACTCTTCTTCCTTGTAATATGGTTCGGGCTGTTGCTTGAGTACTTCAAAAAACTGAAGCTGCCAGAGAGGTTGAAGCTTGCTGTTATGAGTGTAAATGCTTTTCTGGCGTTCATGGTTATCCTTTACACTGCTCTACTACTCAGAGGGGCTGAATTCGTTCCCATGTGGAAGAGCAATGCTTTACCAGCTCTTTTCGTCGTGAGCGGAATTTCCACAGGAATTGCCATCTGCACGATCTACGGAGCGTTGAGAGTCAAAAAAGCTGAAAAGAAATTTAAACTCGCAGATTCAGCTTTAATACTGATCGAAATAGTTCTAATACTCTACTTTATCTCCGAACTTTCGAGTATGAGCAATCTGACGAATTATCCACCCTTCAGCGTGGCTGCAGCGAAAACACTCGATTTGATACTCCAAGGAGAGTACAGCGGATTGTTCATTTACGGATTCGTAGGCTTCGGATTGATTTTCCCGCTCCTTCTCTACGCATTAAGCATACTGAAAAAGTCCCTTGTGGCTGATCTAATATCCAGCCTGAGTGTCATCGCTGGAGGATACATTTTCAGACTCATCGTTGTTGCCGCAGCGGCAAAAGCGTTAGTCTTCCCATAGCAATACTTCCTTCAAAAGCTTTTTATCGAAATTCAAAAAAGCGAGAGTAATTTTTGCAACTCCTCCGTAAAAATCGCCAAGCTTTTCAAGTTTTTCAAGCGGCTCTTTGAAACAAGCGAGTATCTCCTCTTCAAGAAATCTTATCTGTTCAGCTATGCTTGTTTTGAAGTCCAACTCTCCAACCAGCACAGATTCCGTTAGAGCAGCCATGAAGTCCAGTTCTACGGCTATGTGATCTGGAGGTAATGTTTTATTAATTTGAATATAACCAAGCTTCTTCATCCTTTCTTCGACCTCAAGACTTATCCTTCCATAAGCACCCTCTCCAAAAACCTCCGACTTCGTCGACGGAATTTCGTCGGATAAACCTGAGAAAAATCTGACAAACTCATCTTCAGCCGCTTTCAAAGCTTCCTCAATACTACTATGATTAGCTACGAAATTCTCAAGCATTTTAAAGCCTTCAGCCATTGTCAAATCTCTTGGAAACTCTATTTTCCTTTCTGCCAGATCCTCAATAAAATTGCGGGGGATTTCTCCAGAGAAAAGCGAAGATAAAAATCGGTAAAAATCTCTTCGAAACTCCAAAATTTCCCGAGTGTTCATTTCTCTCCCCCAAAGATTTCTCTATAAATCCCTTCGAAAATTACAACAGCTCTGCAATCCCTGCAAAACATGAGTGAGTACTTCTGCCCAGTCAGCTCCGAAAGCTTCTGATACTCTCTCTTCGAAATGTGTCGCTTTCCACACCTCGGACACTCCAGTAGATCGTCTTCCTTTACGATTATTTCGTAACAGAACTCTCCCAAGTCAAGCTCGTCCTTCACAGCGACGGCATTTTCGGGACACAGCTTTTCACAAAGTTTGCATCCTATGCATAATCCGTGGGAGAACTTCAACTTTCCGCCCTCCTTCTTCAAAGCCCCTGTCGGACAAATCTTGTGACAGGTTTCGCAGAGGGTGCAGGCGTAACTTACATTGACCTTACCGAATCCCGGAAAGCTCAATTTCCGCACTTTCAGTTCCTTCTTTTCCTCAATTCTTTTAACGATTTCCAGAAGCTTTTCCCTCTTGTTACTCCCCCTCAAATCAAACTCGGTATCAACAGGAGATCTTTTCAGCAGCATTTCTATCTGCCTCTCATCAAATTCCTCATTGTGAACAATATTGTCGATATCAAAGGCTTCGCATATGCTCTCAGCAAGCCTCAACCCATCAAAACTTCCATGAGGACAATCGGAGCAGTGAAGCACATAAACCCCGCTAAATCCCCTCAGGAGT
>NZ_WANY01000189.1:0-2470 GCF_015521575.1 Ferroglobus sp. | reverse complement strand
GTTCCGCCCTTCGTATTCTCTAACTGCTTCTCGATGAAAAGAGGATTGAAAGTGGATGTATGTGTCTTCGATGACCGCTTGCAGTGTGCCCATAACTCGATGAAAAGAGGATTGAAAGCAATAATCCTGTAATCCCTTTTATCACATCAATCAATTAACTCGATAAAAAAGAAATCTGCAAAAAACATCCACAAACACTTTCTTTTTCAACACTTAAAACAAAACTCCCCCTTCACTGGATACTCTCCGGTTAAGCACGCCAAACAAAGCTTTTCTTTTTTCATCCCGATGGCTTTTATCAACCCCTCTAAAGAGAGGTATGCTAACGAATCCGCTCCAATTTCTTTTCTTATCTCTTCGATCGTTTTCTTGCTTGCAATCAGCTCCTCAGTAGTTTGCATGTCTATACCGTAGTAGCAGGGGGAGATTATCGGTGGACTACCGACTCTGAAGTGAACCTCTTTCGCTCCAGCTCTTCTGATCATGTCCACTATCTTTCTGCTCGTTGTCCCCCTTACTATGCTGTCGTCAACAAGCACGACTCTCTTCCCTTCGACGTTTTCCCTTAAAACGTTTACTTTCAACCTTACTGAAACTTCTCTGAGCTTTTGCTCCGGCATTATGAAAGTTCTACCGACGTATCTATTTTTTATCAGCGCCTCTATATATCTTATTCCGCTTTTTTCGGCAAAACCTATTGCTGAAGTAGTTCCGCTATCGGGAATTGGAGAGACTATATCCGCATCAACTCTTGCCTCCTCAGCCAAAATTTGACCGATTTTGTATCTGACGGAATAAACGTTTCTTCCGTCGATCACCGAGTCTGGACGGGCGAAGTATATGTATTCAAAAACACAGTGAGCTTCTCTTTCGCTCTCAACTTTTACACTCTCGATTTCGCCGTCCCTAACTATTATCGCTTCTCCCGGCTCTAAGTCTCTAACGAACTTTGCTCCAATTGTATCCAAAGCGCAGCTTTCGCTTGCGAAAACTACTCCCCCGTTGAACTCTCCAAAACATAGGGGACGAAAGGCAAACGGATCACGCATGGCAACGAGGGTATCGTTTACAGCGAAGACGAGAGAATAGCTACCTCTGAGGATTTTTGTCAGTTCGATTATCGCATCTTCAAGGTCCATTTTTATAAGAAGTCTCGATAGTAGCTGGGCAATAACTTCTGAATCTGTCGTGCTTATGAAAACGCTTCCAGCTTTCTCAAGCTCGTTTCTCAATTCGAAAAAGTTTACAAGGTTTCCATTGTGAGCGATCGCTATACTCCCGGCTCTCGTTTTAACGACGAAGGGTTGAGCGTTCTCTACAACGCTTTCTCCGGTCGTGGAGTATCTCACATGACCGACAGACACCCTTCCCTTCAACTTCTCAAAATCGACGTTTCTAAAGACGTCAGTAACGAGACCCATTCCCTTAACGACTTTGAAATCTTCCCCGCTAAAAGAGGCAATACCGGCAGACTCCTGACCGCGATGCTGAAGGGAGAATAAGGAATAGAAAACAAGCTTTGGCACTATGCGAGCGTCTTCTGAGTAAACACCTACAATACCACACATCTCAATACGAATTTTTCTTCTTCTTGACCCAGTTGTAGCTTCTCAATCTTCTACTTCTTCCAAAACCACAGGCGGCACAGTAACCTTTTCTTTTGTGGAACGAAACCCTGCCGCACCTTCTACATTTTATGTGGACGATTTTTCTTCCTCTTTTACCCATCGCAGCCGTTCCATCCGACATACAACCACCTCACTGCGAAGGAGAGACAAAGACGACAGTATCTCCTCTTATCACAACGCTACCAAGCTTTCTCACGACTTCTCCGTTTTGAATTTCCTCCGCATCGACGAGAACGAGATTCATGTGTATGTCGTACCCATCTAACGTGCCTCTAAACTCTCTCCCTCCCTTTAGCCTTACGAGCACTGGAGTTTTCAAAGCTCTGTTGAGAACATCAAGCGGTCTTGCCATTTTCCTTTCCTCCGTTGAGAACTCTTTTATGCAGAATTCTCTAAAGAGTATTTAAAAATATCGGAGGGAGTAAATGAAGCGGAAGATGCTCAGAAAAAAAGATGCGAAGAGAGTTCTTGAAGAGATAAAACTTAGAGCCGGAGTGGAGCTTGAAGGGAACGTTGAAGTCGTGAAATTCGATAAAACGAATGCGATTTTAATAGACGGAGAATTTCTTGCGATAGAGCACGAAGGGAAGTATTACCTCTCTGTTCTCGGAGTTATGAAGTTTAAACCGGAAAAGGGAAGGGTGGTTGTCGACAGCGGAGCAACGAATTTCATTCTGAACGGGGCAGACGTTATGAAGCCGGGAATTGTTGAAGCTGATGAGAAAATAAACAAAGGTGATTTCTGCTACGTTGTAGTTGAAGAGAAATACACTCCGTTAGCTGTGGGAATTGCTTTGTGCAAGGGAACGGAAATGGTTGGAGGAAAAGGAAAGGCTGTAAAG
>NZ_WANY01000188.1:0-3492 GCF_015521575.1 Ferroglobus sp. | reverse complement strand
TTTACTGAAGGTTCCACCGGAAATATCCAAGCTCCCCTTGAGATGAACTCCTTGAGAATATCATTCTGAGGAGTTGCCCTTATCTTCTTTAAATCGACTCCCTGTTTCTCAGCCATGACGAAGTACATCGACAGAATTATCGGAGCTGTAGCGTTTATCGTCAGAGAAACGCTGATCTGATCTATTGGAATTCCGTCAAAAGCTATTTCCATATCCTTCAGCGTATCCACAGCCATTCCAACTCTGCCGACTTCCCACTTCGCTAAGGGGTGATCTGAATCAAGTCCGAGCTGGGTTGGCAGGTCGAAAGCCACGTTTAAAGCATTTTGTCCGTGAGCCAAAAGGAATTTGAACCTCTGATTTGAATCTTCCGGAGTTCCAAATCCTGCATATTGCCTCATCGTCCAAGGGCGGTAGCGGTACATAAATTTGTGAATTCCCCTTGTGTAGGGAAACTCTCCGGGATCTCCAATATCCCTTTCGTAATCAATATCCTTTATGTCTTCGGGACGGTAAATCGGCTTAACTTCAATTCCTGATTCTAAAACAACTTTTTTTAGATCCTTTTCAGTTATTTCCTTTTTGGTCATGGCAGATCTCCTCCTCAAGCTTTTTGAAGAAATCCAAAACTTCATCAATTCTCGTTCCAACTGGAAAAACTTCCGCAACTCCCATCTCTTTCAGCTTCTTCACATCCTTTTTAGGAATCACACCCCCAACCACCACAACTATATCTTCGGCATTAGCTTCCTTCAGCTTCTGCATAAGTTCTTGAGAGGCAGGAAGGTGGACTCCGGAGTAGAAGCTTAGCCCGATAACGTCAACATCTTCCTCTATAGCTGTTTTCACGATCTCATCTATCGTTCTTCTTAATCCAGTGTATAGGACTTCGTAGCCGGCGTTTCTCAAATACAAAGCAAGTATCTTCGCCGCTTTATCGTGACCGTCTAATCCCGTTTTTGCGATAAGAACTCTCAGTCTCCTCTTTTTTTCAGTCATAATCGTCACCTCACAATCCCAGTTCAGAGGCAATGATCAGCTTCAAAATTTCAGAAGTTCCGCCTCCTATGATAAGAAAGCGAACATCTCTGTAAAATCTTTCAACAGCGTGATCTTTTGAAAAACCGTAGCTTGCGAAAACCCTCGAAGCTATGTCAACGGCTTTAACCGCTGCTTCACTTGCGAACAGTTTTGCCATGCTCGCTTCTTTAATAGGCTTTTCTCCTCTATCCACGAGCCATGCTGCGTGATAAACAAGCCATTTTGCCGCTTCGAGCTCAGTTGCAGCTTCTGCGATCATCAGCCTCACAGCCTGAAACTTTCCTATAGGTTTTCCAAACTGGACTCTTTCCTTTGCATATTCTATTGCATCCTTTATCGCCGCAAAACCAACTCCAAGGCTTAAAGCTCCGGTGGAGACTCTTATCTCAGCTAAAATCTCCCTCAAATATATGTGACCCATTCCTTCCTTTTCACCAAGGAAATGATCAGCTGGAATCCTTACATCGTTAAAAACGACTTCGGAAGTCTTTAAACCTCTCAGACCCATTTTGTCAATCTCTCTTCCTACTTCAACCCCTTCTACTTCTCTCGGCACTAAAAAGAAATCTATTCCCTCCATTCCCTTTCCTTTGCTTGTTCTCGCAGCAACGGTGTAAAAGTCAGCTATGCTCCCGTTTGTTACCCAAGTTTTTACTCCGTTTATAACGTACTCATCTCCATCTTTTACAGCCGTCGTTGTGATGTTGCCGAGGTCTGATCCGGCATTTGGCTCCGTCATGCAGATTGCTCCTATTTTCTCCCCTCTAATGGCTGGAACGAGGTACTCCTCTTTCAACTCCTCACTTCCAAATTTGGCTATGAAATGAGTACTCTGAAAAGCCTGAATTGTAGCGCTCGCAGCCAGACTCAGCAGACCCTTAGCCATTTCCTCGCAGAAAATGCAGAATGTAACGCAGTCAGCGTTAGCTCCTCCATACTCTTCTGGATACCTCAAACCGAAACACCCAAGATCTGCAAGTTCCTTGAAAAGATCTTTGGGAAATTCTCCGCTTCTTTCAATTTCGTTTGCTCTTGGCTTTACTTTCTTTTCGACAAATTCTTGGAGAGTTTTTCTAAAAATCTCCTGCTCTTCGGTAAAAGTGAAGTCCATAAAGCATCACCTTCTTTCAACAACTATTTCGCAATAAGCATCACCTTTTGCCTTGCACAATCTCTCTTCGCTTACCGCTTTTCCGAAAATTATCTCTCCAACTCCGGCAAAAACTCCCTCTATAAGGTGACAAACTCCCTCATCCGATTTTCCGTATGCTTCGGCGAAAGGTGAGTTGTGGACTCTAATAACGAATTTTTCTTCGTGAAGTTCCCATTCCATTCTTCCCCAGCCAAGCTGAGTCCCCATATAACACATGAAAGCGAGGATTTCCTCCTCTGAAAGTCCAAGTTCTTTCGTGAACTTTTCAGCCGATAATTTACCTCCGGTGTACCCTCCAGAGAAGAGAGCCTCCTTAGCTTCCCCACAAATTTCGTTCACCTTTTTCTGGATTCCGACTATCGTTTCGGGTCGGATGAAAAGGTAGCGGATATCCTTGTAGTACCACCCTCCAGATTCTTTGTCGTAGGATATTTCCTCTACAAGTTTGATTTCCATCAAATTTCACCTCTCAGCTTTTTTGTAGCTTCAACATCAACTTTCAGCGTTTTTGGATCTATTACGACCTTGTAATCTTCCTTGGCTTTCTCTATCGTAACCTTTCCGTCTCTGACGTCCTTTTCGATGAGGGAAAAGTCTCTCTCAAGTGGATTCCCGTATCCTCCTCCTCCGGGAAGCTGCAGGCTCACGACGTCTCCTTTCTTCAAAACGTCAATCCCCTTCGATTTCAAACGGATGTTATCTTTATCCGGATTCAGAATGAATCTTCCCGGCATGCCGGGTTTTCCTCCGAAAAGACCGTGGGGAGGGAACTTCTGACTATCTCCGTACCTTGCAAAAACGACCTCGTCCGTCAAAAATCTGATATCTCTCCTCAAACCTAAAGCTCCTCTGTATTTTCCTGCTCCCCCTGAATCCGGTATGAACTCGTACCTTTCTATCATTACCGGGTACTCTATCTCTATAGCCTCTATCGGAGTGTTCATGAATCTGGCGAGGTGCGAATCCTGTCCGTCTTTACCGTCTTTGAACGGACGAGCACCCATTCCACCCCCCATGATCTCGATGTAAATCCATCTCCTTCCGTTCTGATAACCGCTGAAGCTGCAAGTTGTTATCTGGGCATGACTACCAGCCATGACTCTGTCTGGAGCTGCTTCGCTCAAAGCTTTGAGCATGGCTTCGGTTATCTTCTGGGAACAGTTTGTTCTCGCTGCGACAGCTGCTGGTGGTCGTGGATTGACTATCAGCCCTTCTTCGGCTTCGATCGTTATCGGTCTGTAGCAGCCGGAATTTATCGGAACGTGGGGGTCGACAACAGCTATAATCGTGTAGTAAAC
>NZ_WANY01000187.1:0-5613 GCF_015521575.1 Ferroglobus sp. | reverse complement strand
TTACTACACGAAGTGTTGGCTTTGCAGCTGTTCGCTTCTTCAATCATGCTCTTGATATACCTCGGAGCGTTCCTGTTCATCTTCAGATCGATGACCGAAGGGGATCTGGTAAAGGTAACTGGGATAGTTGGGGGAGCTTGAGCACGTATCTCTCAAGGTTCGAAAATGCCGGATACATTGAAAGGAAGAAAGCCATAGTAAAGGGGAGGGTGAGAACCGTCGTTAAAATAACTGAAAGGGTTACAGCACCTACGTTAACGAGGTGAAGAAAAAGTCTGGTGGATAAAATCGGGATTTAAAAAAATAATTTTAGGAGTAGTTTTCTCTAAAGTATTCAGCTACTTGCTTGTACAAATCGAGGCAGTCCTTCAGATACTTCGGCGAGACTTGGAAGTTCATTACGAAGTGCCTACAGCCGACTTTGTAATATTGCTCGAACCTCTCTATGAAGTCGTCGACCGTGCCGTATACTATCGGAGACTTCTCCACGACCTCGTCTGGAAGCTTCTTAGCCTCTTCGAGCCATCTCTGAGCGTCTCTTGGAAATACTAAGTTGAAGGTCATTTCGAAGTCGTACGTTGGTGGCTCGTAGCCCATGGCTTCGAGAATTCTCGGTCTCGTAAGCAGAAGGAGCTTTGCCGGAAGCATAACTCTTTCTCTCGCCTCATCCTTAGTCTTCGCTATAACACCGTACATGAAGTGTGCCATGTCGATTTTTTCCGGATCCTTTCCAACCTCCTTAGCAGCGTTCATTACTATCTCTCTTCCCTCCTTGTACTTCTCCACGCTTAGGTTGGCTGGTAGCCACCCGTCTCCGTACTTTCCAGCCATCTTTATGGTTCTTGGAGAAGCTCCCGCCACGTAGATCGGGTAGTGGGGCTTTTGAACGGGTTTCGGAGCTATGAAAGCTTGCTTCAGCTTGTAGTATTTGCCTTCGAAGTCCACGAAATCCTCGTTGAGAAGTCTTCTTATAACCTCAAGAGCTTCCATCGTTCTTCCTACTGGCTTGTCGTATTCTATTCCAAACGGCACGAGATTCATAGCCTCTCCGATGCCTATTCCGAGAATCGCTCTTCCGTTTGATATTATGTCTATTGTCGTGGCTTTCTGAGCTAAAACAGCCGGATGGACTCTGTAGGTGTCACTGACGCCAGTGGCTATCATGATCTTTTCCGTCAAGACTGCTAAAGCTCCCAAAGCACCCCAAACCTCGATAGCATCCCACCTTTTCACGCCAGTAGCTACCAAATGATCCGGCATCCAGTAGCTGTCTAAGCCCAGCTTTTCGCAGTAAACCGCTATCTCCTTTATCGTATCCCACGGAGCGTTCGGTCCTTCAACTCCGAACTTAACCTTCTCAAAGTCTATGTTCATTTAACTCACCCCACGGGCTCAAAATAGACCTTCCAAACTCCAGTTTCATCTTTTCCGGTCTTTATTCTAACCTTCTCTCCAACCTTCGGGATTTCTCCTTCGTACCACCCCATCACTTTAAAGTCTCCGAATTTTGCAACAGCTATTGTATAAGGTTTTCCCACGAATTCGAAACCCTGAGGAAAGCTGTGGAGCTGAGTGAAGCACTCTATCGTCCCCTCTCCGCTTATCTCAACCCACTCAACTTCGCTGTTGAAGCATTTGCTGCAGTCAACTTGTGGTGGATAGTATTTAGCTCCACAGATTTTGCAGACCGTCCCGTAAACTTTCCCTTCCTCTAAACCTTTCCAATATTTTTCTACTCTCGCTATCGGCAGCTTGTGTTTCAAAACAAACGTTCTGCTCTCCATAATCACACCCCCAGAATGAAAACCCAGCCGAAGTGGCCAGTTCCTCCTATGTTGTGGGTCAAACCTTTGTAGTTCTTCAGGTCAACCTGAAGCTCGCCCGCCTCTCCTCTTAACTGCTTTACGATCTCGTAAACCATTCCAACTCCTGTGGCTCCGAGGGGATGACCTTTAGCCTTTAATCCGCCGAAGGTGTTTACCGGAATCTTCCCTCCGAAGTCGGAGTCGCCGTTTTCTATGAACTTTCCTCCCTCTCCCTTCTTGCAGAAGCCAAGGTCCTCGTAAGCCATTATTTCTGCTATGGTAAAGCAATCATGTAAAGCTGCCACATCAAGCTGCTTCACCGGATCGTCTATCTTCGCCATCTTGTAAGCCATCCTCGAAGCTTCCACAGTAGCTTTCAATCCTACGTAATCAACTCTTTTCGAAAGGTTTGCTGTGTCGCTGCTGTAGCCAATTCCTTCGATCCAGACAGCTTTATCCTTCAAACCAAGCTCCTTTATCTTCTCCTCACTCGCTAAAATCGCAGCAGCTGAACCATCTGTTATGGCTGAGCAGTCGAAGAGTCTGAGGGGATAGGCAACGTATCTTGATGAAAGAGCTTTTTCAAGAGTTATTTCCTTCTGGAACTGAGCTTTCGGGTTTTTAGCTGCGTTTCTGTGATTTTTCACTGCCACCATAGCCAGTTGCTTCTCGGTAGTCCCGTATCTCGCCATGTGAGCTGAGGCGTGCATCGCGTAATAGCCAGGAAAAGTCGTGCCGTACTGGTGGAATTCCCAGAGGTAGCTCCCACTCCTTCCACCAACAGCCAATGACGTTGGAGTGTCGACTTCGTTCATTTTCTCTATTCCTATAGCTATTACAATGTCTGCTATACCGCTTTTTATTGTGGAGTAAGCTGTGTAAACTGCAGCGCTTCCAGTTGCGCAGGCAGCTTCAACTCTTATCGGTCCTTTTCCAGCAAAGCCACAGTATTCGTTTATTGGAACAGCTGGCATCAGCTCGTAACTTCTCGTTCCCGCCGTTCCGACGACGCTCATCTCGATGTCTTCCTTACTAATTCCGGCATCCTCCACAGCCTCTTTAACAGCTTCAAAAGCCAGCTCTTGTAGAGTTACATCATCCCTAACTCCAAACTTCGAACAACCGACACCTATAATTCCTACCCTCATAAACTCACCTCACAAATCATCAAAAAGATCGTCCAACTCGTCGTTTAGCCTCGGCATTCTCCCATGCTTCTGCAAAAATTCCTGAATAAGCTCGCTCTCTCTCATCGTGAACATCTCGTGTTCTTCAAAATCGAAAAACTTCGCTCTTCCGACTTCCTCGCTTAAAGCCTCTCTCAGGTTCGGAGCACCTTTTATGTAAACGATTTCCATGTTCTCGTCGTAAAGCCTGAAAACTCCCGGAGATTCTGGAACATTTTTAATATTCTCCTCATTCAACTCGAAAACTTTCTTAAGTTGGGGAAGAACCTTCTCAACTATTGACTCCCTCCACTTGTTCGTGTGCTTCTTTTTATCCCTCACAACTCCTGTCGGACAGATTTCAACGCAAACCCCGCAGAACTTGCATCCCGATTTTATTTCATCTTCCGCAGTTCTGCCCACGACAATTCCACCGTTTACGACCGTGAAGCTCAGGGCTTCAGCGCCCCTCACTTCGCTGCAACCCCTCACGCATCTCGTGCAGTTTATGCAGTAGTTCCAGTCCCATCGGTAGAGCTTTTCCTCGACAACCGGCAAATCTTTGAAAACGTACTTTGGCGTATTCTCCGGCACTCCTATGAACTCAGCTATGAAACGAAGTTCGCATTTCGGAAATAAATCACAGCATCTCTCTTCTGTAGGATATCCAAAAGTGCAGCTTATTCTGTCGCACCCCTCTCTGTAGGGACAGGTTATGCACACGTGGGGGTGATTTGCGAGAATTTTCGCGAGGTTTTCCTTTCTTATCCTTTCGATCTCCTCGTCTTTTGTTATAATATTCATCCCCTCTTCCACGTCAACTTCGCAGGCTTTTACGAGATTTCCGTTTATTTTCACATAGCAAAGCCCGCAACCGTCGTAATCTCCAACTGTTCCATTTATTTTCTCCTTACCTCTGAAAACGGCATCTCTCCCCTTTACTTTACTTACCGGGCTAACGTTCGGATGATGGCATAAGTTGGGAACATAAAATCCGCTGTTAACGAGTACATCGACGAGTCTACCCTTCTCTACTTCTATCTCCTTTCCGTCCACCACAATCCTCAATTTCCACCCCACCCAAAAAAGGAATTAAAAATAATTAAAAGTTACTTTTTCTTTTTCTGCTCTTTCAAGTACAAAGCTCTCGCAAATAGAGCTGCACCTATCGCTCCAGCCAACTGCGGATCAAGACCGTTCTTCGGCTTTAGAGCCTTGAGACCGAGTTTATCCTCTATTCTCTTTACAACTCCGATGTTCTTCGAAATCCCTCCGGTTATGGCGAAATCAGGCTCGACTCCAACTCTTTCCAGTAGCTCAACAACTCTACTTGCCACGGCATTAAAGAAAGCTGCCAGAATTTTTTCCTTGCTCCATCCTTTCCTTATTAACCCAAGAATTTCCGATTTCGCAAAAACAACGCAGGTTGTTGATACCGGCTCGGGCTCTTCGTCAACCTTCAACGAAAGCTCTCCAGCCTGAGTTATTGGAACAGCTAATAAATCGCAGACGACTTCTATCCCTCTTCCAGTTCCCGCTGCACACTTGTCGTTCATCAGGAAGTTCACGACCTTACCTCTGCTGTCAACCTTTATAGCCTTCAAATCCTGTCCACCCATGTCTAAGACCGTTCTTACGGTATCCCCGTAAATGTAAACAGCTCCTCTCCCGTGGCAAGCGATTTCGGTTATCGATTTGTTCGCAAAGGGTACTGAAACTCTTCCGTAACCGGTAGCCACTGTGTAGTGAATGTTTTCTCTCTTCATGTCTCCTATTTTTTCGAGAACAGCATTTATCGCCTTTTCAGCGCTTGCAACACTTCCAGTTCCAGTTCTCATGTTCGCGTAAGCGTAAAGCTCACCGTCGAGCATTATCACCGCCTGAGTGCTTACAGAGCCAAGATCTATTCCGCAGCTTATCACTTCTGCATTCTTCCAATCTTTGCTTTCATCAACCCAAATCTGTTCGGGCCATCTCCAGTATTCGCTCTCCTGTACGGAAACCATACTCATCACCTACCCTTTGTAAGTTTCCAAAGCAACTATCGCCGCTCCTATAGCTGGAACGACTTCCGGCGGGTAGTTTTCTGGAACGTAAACCTCTCTTTCAAGCTCCCTCTTCATGGCGTCGATGAATCCTATGTCGTTGGCTAATCCGCCTATTAGTAGAACGTCGTCCCTAATTTCGAGCCTTCTTGCAATTGAAGCCACTCTGTCTGCTATGGCATCGTGAATGGCCCTCGAAATCTCAGCCTTCGGAACGTTGGCATGGAGGAGAGAAACAACTTCAGATTCGGCGAATATGACGCACTGAGCGTTCATCGGAATGCTTTTCGTCGCTTGCAACGCAAGTCTCCCGAACTCCTCCGGAGTAACTTCTAAATAGCGAACCATCGCATCCACGAATGATCCGGCTCCGGCTGCGCATTTATCTGCTAAAGCAAAATCTTTAACGTTTCCGTTGTCGTCCAAGCTTATTGCTCTACTCTCCTCAGCTCCAACTTCAATTACCGTTCTCGTCGATGGTCTTACGTAGTAAGCTCCCTTTGCAGCGGAAATAACCTGAGTTGTTTCGTCATCAGCAAAGGGAGCGGCGATTTTTCCGAAGCCGGTGGCTATTATCCTTTTTACGTCGTCCTTGCT
>NZ_WANY01000186.1:0-4646 GCF_015521575.1 Ferroglobus sp. | reverse complement strand
GTTTTCATCCTGTCTTCCATTTTTCAATGTCGAGCAGCTTACCAAAGCGACAACTCCTTTGATTGCTCCGCTTTTTATAGCCTCCACAAGCTTTCCGAGGTCGTTGTTCAAAGCCTTGAGAATGGCTTCAATTGAAAAGCCCACGAGAACTTTCTGCTTTCTCTTTGGAACTCTCGGCTCGACGCTCTTTCTTCTCTCCTTGAAGTTCTCTATAGCCAAGTCGATAATTTTCTTTGCAATTTCCTCAACCTTTTCCGGCTCGTAATCGAGTCCGTCGTCAACTCCTTCGAGTCTGATCAGCTTGCTAACCGGGACTATTTTGAACTTAAACTTCTCCTGATAATCCACTATTCTCGGCACTGTGCAGTTCATATCTGCAGCAAACACGTCCACTGCCCCGGTGGCAAGTAAGAATTCCTGCGTAATCCAGTTTCCTGTCAGACCAACGAAAACTGGAGATTCTACTCGTTGGAGAATTTCCTGCCCGGTTTCTATCGAGCCAACTATTCTCAACCCCTTAGCTCCAGCTTCAATTGCTTTCCTCTGAACATCCTCTCTCTCCGCAAGCTTTATGAGAGCCATTCCAACAAAAGGCTCGTGCCCGTTCACAACGATATTCACGTAGTCGGGATCGATAATACCCAGATCTACGTAGGCTTCATGCGGAGTTGGGGTTCCGAAGAGTATGTCCTGGATTACTTCGAGGGAAAGCTGAGCAGCGAGAATCGTTGAGATGCTCATCCTCATAGCCTTTTTAGCCAGACTGACGTAATTTGAGTCCACGTTGGTCATGGCGGAAGTTGCCGCAGTGAGTATTTCCTGAAAAACACCATCTGGAATTAGCGCAAGTTTTTCCCAAACTTCGAGTCTTTTCTTGGGAGCAAACACTTCAACGAGCTTGCTCCTCTCGTGAGAACTCAGATCTTTAATTACGGAATCAGCCACCTCCTTGGCTATCTCTCTCGGATCTCTGTTCGTGTCTATTCCAAGTAACTCCGCGAACCACTTCAACTTTTCAACATCCTTAATTTCGAAAGGAGTTTTTCCCTCTGCGGTAGCTTTAAGCGTCTTTGCAGCTTCAATGGCGTGATAAGTGTAGGCCGTAGCTCCGAGAATATTTCTGTGAACGAAGTTCCTGATGGCTACTCCAGCCTTCGTCAATCCACAAGCCCCAAGGGGATTTAAATCACTAAGCCTGCACGGCCCCATCGTACAAAGCTGGCAGCTTAACCCCTGAACACAGAAAGAGCACTTTAATTTCTGCGCCTCATATCTGTCTGCGATGTTGCTAAGTTCCTCCTCCCTAACCCTTTCGTACATTTCGTTTACGGTCTCGTGGTAGCTTATCATGTTCGAACCTCAAATTTTGTTGCACAAGATAAATTTCCCTAATATTTTCAGATAAACATAATTGTAATTAATCATGATAAATTGAAAATTTTACTAAATAAAATTATAGTGTAAGCTATTACGTGTTTGTTGTTCGGAACATTATAAAAATCTTTCTAAGTTTTTATTTGGAAATAAGTAACCGTTAATAACAAGTCGGCGAAACTTCATGATACGTGATAAGGGAAGGAAAAGCATACAGCGACGAGGAAATTTTCAGCTATTTACACCCTCTGGTGAGGGAATGGTTTAAAGAAAAGTACGGAACGTTCACACCCCCGCAAAGGTACTCGATAGTGGAAGCATTCAAGGGAAACAACGTTCTCGTTTCTTCTCCAACCGGAAGCGGAAAAACTCTCGCGGCTTTCCTCAGTGTTATCAGCTTCTTAGTTGAGAAAGCGGAAAAAGGGGAGTTGGAAGATAAGGTTTATGCGGTTTACGTTTCTCCCCTCAAAGCTTTGAACAACGACATAAAAAAGAACTTGGAAGAACCGCTAACCGAAATCTACGAACTTGCCGAGAAAAAGGGAATCAAGCTTGAGCAGATAAGGATTGCAGTAAGAACCGGAGATACAGCTCAGAGCGAAAGGCAAAGGCAGCTAAAAAAGCCACCTCACATTCTGATAACGACTCCCGAAAGTCTCGCGATAATCCTCTGCTCTCCAAAATTTTCTAAGTACCTTGGCGAAGTAAAATTTTTGATCGTTGATGAAGTTCACGCGATGGCTGAAAATAAGAGGGGTAGCCACTTAACGCTTAGCATCGAGAGACTTCAAAGGCTTCAGAAAGGCAAGATGGTTAGAATAGGGCTGTCTGCCACAATTCACCCGCTGAAGGAGGTGGCGAAGTTCTTAGTGGGTTACGAAAATGGGAGGGAAAGAGATTGCGTAATCGCTGACGTTACCTTCGAAAAGAAGATGGACATAAAAGTAATTTCGCCAATAGACGACTTCTTCAGGGAAAGTGCCGAAGAGATAAGCGAAAAATTATACACTACTCTCGCAAATTTGGTCAGGAAGTCCAGAACCGCTCTAATCTTCACAAATACGAGAAGCGCTACAGAAAGGGTGGTTTTCCACTTAAAAAAGAAGCTTGGAGAAGATTTTCCGATTGCCGCTCATCATTCTTCCCTTTCCAAAGAGGTCAGGCTTGAGGTAGAAGACAAACTAAAAAGAGGCGAACTCAGATGCGTTGTCTCCTCAACCTCCTTGGAGTTGGGAATAGACATAGGATACATCGATCTCGTCATCCTCCTCGGCTCGCCTAAGAGCATAAACAGGGCTCTGCAAAGAATCGGTAGGAGCGGTCACAAGCTTCACGAAGTCAGCGTTGGAAGGATAGTTGTTGTGGATCACGACGACCTTGTCGAGTGCACTGTTTTAGCTAAAGAGGCTATGGAAAGGAGACTCGATAGAATTCACATTCCCAAAAAACCCTTGGACGTTCTCTGCCAGCATGTTGTCGGAATGTCGATAGAAAAGAGGTGGAAGGTTGATGAAGCTCTGGAGCTCATAAGGAGAGCATATCCCTACAAAGATCTGACTAAAGAAGAATTTCTGTCTGTTCTTAGATACCTAAGCGGTGCTTACTCCGAACTCGAAAGAAAGAACGTGTACGGAAAAATTTGGTTTGACGAAAAGACTATGGAATTCGGGAGAAGAGGGAAGCTGATAAGACCGATTTACTATCTCAACGTCGGAACAATTCCGGATGAGGCGGAGATAGCGGTGATAACTACGGATGGAAAATTTGTGGGAGAAGTGGAGGAGGAGTTTGCGGAAAGGCTCGTGAGAGGAGATATTTTCGTTTTAGCTGGCAGAACTTTTCGCTTTTTAAAGTCAAAGGGGAACACGATAATCGTGGAGGAGGTTAAGGGAGAGAAGCCGACGGTTCCCAGCTGGTTCTCTGAGCAGCTTCCGCTAAGTTACGATCTCGCTTTGAGAATTCAGAAGTTCAGGAGAATGGTGGAGGAAAACATTGAAACTTCCGAGGAAATTCTTGTTAGGGATTACAAGCTCGAAAGGAAGGCTGCAAGAGCCATTAAAAACTACTTCTTAGAGCAGCTCATCGTAAGTGAGATTCCTACAGATAAAAAGCTCGTTATAGAGAAATACGAAGCCGAAAGAAACTACTACTTTTTCCACACGTTAATCGGGAGAAGAGCAAACAACGCATTAGCGAGAGTTTGCGCCTTCCGTGCTGGAAAGTTAAAAAACTGCAACGTTCAGTTTGCAATAACAGATAACGGATTCTCCCTGATTTTGCCGGAAAGCAAAAGTTTAAACGACGATGAGCTGAAAAACTTGCTGAAAATGGAGAAGTTTAGGGAAGATCTCGTTGAAGCCCTTAAAAAAACCGAAATAGTGAGGAGGAGGTTTAGGCATGTTGCCGTTAGGAGCTTCATGATTTTGAGAAACTACCTTGGAAAGGAAAAGAGCGTATGGAAGCAGCAGCTCAGCGCAGACTCCCTATTGAGGTTGCTCGAAAAGAAGTTCGGCATGGACTTTCCGGTTTTGAAGGAGACTTACAGAGAAATTCTTGAGGATGCGATGGATATAGAAAACGCTCTCGACTACCTCTCGAAGATCGGAAAGGAAATTGAGGTCAGCGTTGTTAGAACTCCATATCCGAGCCCCTTCTCGTGGAACCTCTACCTCCTTGGAGAGGAGGACGTCGTTCTTATGGAGGACAGAAGGAAGGTTATTAGAGAGCTTCACGAAAAAATAATCTCTCTGCTCAACCATGAAAAAAGTTGATATATTTTTCGATTGAGCTATCAATTAGATGATACCTCCAAAAGACTTGCTTAAGAGGGTCGTTCCATTCTCTTACCTCTCAGAAAAAGAGTTGGAGGAACTCGTTTCGAGTATGGATGTCGAAGTTTACGAATCTGGAGAAAGAATCCTGAAAAAGGGAAAAGTTCCGAAATACGTGTTTTTTGTTTATTCTGGAGAACTCTCCTTGAAAAAAGGGAGCGAAGAGGAGAGAATTACGAAAGGCGAAATATTCGGAGTTTCAGCAGCAATCGAAAAAAAACCTGTCGAGGGAGATCTTTACGCAGCTGAAGACAGCGTGTGCTACCTTTTTAAAGCCGATGTTTTTAAGAAACTTGTCGAAGAAAACGAAAGGTTCGGAGAATTTTTCAGATTTTTCAAGGAAAGAAAGTTCACTTCCCTCAGATTTAGTTACGTAACCCTCGAAGACGCTCTTCTCAAACCTGTAAAAGAGATCGTGAGGAGAAATCCGGTAACTTGCAG
>NZ_WANY01000185.1:0-2180 GCF_015521575.1 Ferroglobus sp. | reverse complement strand
GGGAATAAGGAGCGTAGATAAGAATGGGAGGATAACAATCATCTCTTCAGAAAAACCCTACACAAGAGTTTTTTTAGCGGAGTATCTGGCTGGAGAAGCGAGTTTGGAGAATTTGAAGATAAAGTCGGAGGAATTTTTTGAGAGAAATAAAGTTGAATTCTTGCTGGGCTTAGTTGAGGAGGTCGAGGAGAGAGAGGTAACTTACAGAGATCTCGAAAGCGGGGAGGAGAAGACTTTGAATTACGACAGACTTTTGATCGCTACCGGCTCGAAGCCTTTCATCCCGCCGATAAGAGGAGTTGAACTGAACGGAATTTTTACGTTCTGGACTTTGAAAGATGCTGAGAGCTTACTCTCTTATATCAGAAGAGAGAAGTGTAAAAACGCTGTTGTTGTTGGTGCCGGTCCAATAGGCTTGGAGGTCGCTCAAAGCTTAAGAGAAATGGGATTGAATGTGGCTGTTTTCGAGCTTATGGAGAGAATCCTTCCGGGAGTGGCTGATTTTGAGGTGGCGGAGTTCGTTAAGAAGGAGTACGAGGAGATGGGAATAAAGATTTACACAGCCGAAAGGGTCGAGCAATTTTACGGGGAAGGGAAGGTTAAAGGGGTTTCAACGAGCAACTGGGAGGATTTTCCAGCTGATGTCGTTGTTTTGTCTACCGGCGTTAGACCGAACGTTGAAAAGTTCTCAAAATTCGTGAAAACGAATATCGGTATTGTGGTTAACAGGAGAATGGAAACCTCGAAAGAGGGAGTTTTTGCTGCTGGAGATGTGGCAGAAGCTCAAGATGTTTTCGGAAAGTTTAGCATCATAGGTTCTTGGATTAACGCGGTCTCTCAAGGAAAAGTGGCTGGAATGAACATGGCTGGAAGAGATGTTAGGCATAGGGGAGGAATAAGGGTTAGCACGATAAAGAAGGTCAGAACTCCCATGGTTTCGATAGGGGCATCTTCTGAGGAATACGAAAGGGTTGTTTTTAAAAGGGAGGACTTCATCAGGATCGCCTACTTCGACGGAAAGAGGCTTGTCGGTTTTCAATCCGCCGGATCTTTTGCCGATTTGAAGCTTTCCGGATTGATTCAGTTCATGATATCGAAGGGAATTCCCGTGGAGAATAAAGAGGAATTTCTTAGAAGGCCTTTCAAACATTTCGATCAGAAAACGATTTTTTACGAGTGGAAGAGAGTGGGGTTATGAGGATCAAATTTTTGGGCGAACTGGGAATGAAGGTTGGAAAGGAGGTTGAGATAGAAGTTGGAGGAGAAGTCGCTTTCGACGAATTAATCAAAATTCTTGAGGAAAAGTTTCCTCAGGCTAAGGAGGAGTTCAAAGCTATAGACTTCTACATGGTTTCCGTTAACGGAAAAATGGTGAGGAGGGATGAGATAAAGAATCTGAAGTTTTCCGACAAAGACGAGATAATTTTTCTCCCTTCGATAGCTGGAGGGAGCGTAAAAGCTGTTATAGGAAAGAATTTCGATTTGAGCGTTTCGAATTACGACGATTTCGAGAGAAAATACGGATTTTTCGAGAAACTTGCAAGGGATCTTGTAGAATTTTCTAAGATTAAGGGTAAATGTTTGGATGTTGGATGTGGAACCGGCATCTTTGGAAAAATCTGGAAAGAAGCTGTTGGGCTTGATGTGGCTAAAAACATGGCAAGGAAAGCGAGGGAATTCATGAGAGATGTCGTTGTCGGTGATGCGGCAAACCTTCCGTTTAAAAGCGAAACATTCGATTCAGCTGTTTTCAACGCAACTATTTTTCTCCTACCGGATGCTGAAAAAGCTGTAGAGGAAGCTTTGAGGGTCACGAAGAAGAAAGGAATAGTCTCCGGCTCGTATCTCGTCGGTTTCTTCAAAGATGGGGAAGATGCATTAGCTAAAATCGGTTTGAAGCACAGAGTTCCTTACGGAAGGGATAAACTCGAAAAACTGCTGTCGAATTTTAACGCTGAGATAAGCTACGCGGATTATGTATTTACAAAAGAAGCGGTCATGGACTTTTACTCTATCCCAGCGATGGCGAACGGTTTGTTTCCGAAGGAAGGTAGTTTAGAGGAAAAAGTTTTAATGGCAAGAGAAAGGCTGAAGAATCTGCCGGATAGTGTGGTGTTCAGGTGGGGTTTCTTCAGCATCAGGAAGTGAGTTTACAGCATTTAACATAAACGCTCCGATAT
>NZ_WANY01000184.1:0-2377 GCF_015521575.1 Ferroglobus sp. | reverse complement strand
TTATTACTCCATCGTCCCCGGATTATTGAATTCCAGCCAAAAACTCGGCTATCTCCTTGGCAAGTTCAAGATACATTCCGGTGTAAAAGTGATCAGTGTCGAGAACTACAACTTTCTTCGGCTCGGAAAGCCTCTCAGCTATTTCTTCAGATTCCTTAAAGCTGACGATCTCATCGTATCTTGCGATGATGATCAGTTTCGGGACGTTACTATCTCTCAGCTCAATCTCGTTAACCCTTTTGAGGGGAGAGATCAAAACAAGGGCGTCTGCTTCATCGGCTATGTTAGAGGCTACTACGCTTCCAAAAGAGTAACCTATTACAGCTACAAAATCGTGCCTTTCCTTCAAGTACAGCAAACAACTCCTTGCATCCTCTATCTCCCCAACACCCCCTCTGAAGGGAGTTCTATAGTCAAAGGTTAGGGTCGAGTAATTGATCTTGTGAAGCTCCGCTGCAATCCTCTCAAGCCGAACGTCGAATCTGTTTCCACCCATTAAAGGATGTGGCGGGCACAGCAAAGCTCCTCTCGTTCCTCTAACTATGTAAGTTGCTCTTATGGCGGAGCCGACTATAATTTCGCTCATGATATCACTTCGAAGGTATCAGAGAAGATAACCAGCCTATGTAATCGGCTATAGATCTCGTCTGAATCCACACTTTTCCAACTCCGTTGAATTCCGCTACAAGCCCTTCTCCGCTGAGTATTGTCGCTTTCAAACTTCCTGCTTTCCTCACTTTAAAGTCCAACGTCTCTTCGAAAGCCACAATATGCCCAGTGTCGACGACAAATTTTCCCTCAACTTGAATTTCCTGAATTCCTCCGAAAGAGGACAAAAACAGATCTCCACTACCCTCCAACTTCATTAAGATCAAGCTCTCCCCGACAAAGAAAGTTTTCGCCCCACCCCACTTCAGATCCATCTCTATTCCCGGAGTTGAGGCTAAAAAAGCTCCGCTTTGGGCATAAAGTCTTCCGTTCAAAGGTATGTGAACGATATCTCCCTGATAAGAAGGGGCTAAGCCCAGCATCGCGTTATTCTCTACAGCCACGAATCTGTTAACAAAAAAAGACTCTCCGGCAAGTAGCCTTTTTATCCCTCCGAAAAATCCACCCCTGGTTTCGGTTTTTAGTTCTACACCCCTCATGTAAACCATTGCTCCAGCTTCAGCGAGAACTTCTTCCCCTCTCTCAAGGGTAAGATTTAGCAGGGAATAACTCGGCTTCGACACGATCTCATATTTCATGCTTGCCTTTTCTCCGGATTAATATAAAAAGATTTAGAAAGCAAAGTGCAACACTTAAATACCGTGAGTTAGCTTTAAATATCCTCCCATTCCGGTAAATTCTAATCGTCGGTGAGTGGTTATGAGCAAGATTAGAAAAGTTGTCAGGAGGAAAACGAATCCGAATCTCGTAAAGCTGATCGATACATTGCTTAAAGCCTCAGCTGAGAACAACGCGAAGATTTGGAAAGACGTAGCGGAGAGACTGGCTAAGCCAACAAAGCACATGGCGGAAGTGAACGTGGGAAAGATCGAGAGGCACTTGAAAGATAACGAAGTGGCGCTGATCCCCGGCAAAGTGCTTGGAGCGGGAGAGATTAGCAGAGCTGTAAAAGTGGCAGCTTTTAAATTCTCAGAGAGTGCCAAAAGAAAAATCGAGAAAGCTGGAGGAACGTGCATGAGCATAGAGGAGTTAATCAAAGAGAATCCGAAGGGAAGCAACGTGCGAATTCTCGTGTGAGGTGGTAGTATGGGTGTAAGCGTTAAAAGGGTTCTGAAAACTCTCGGAGACGATTTCAAGGTTATAGATGCTTCAAATCACGTACTCGGAAGATTGGCAAGTGTTATAGCCAAGAGATTGCTCAATGGAGAGAAGATAGTTGTTGTCAATGCGGAAAAAGCGATCATAACCGGAGACAGAGACATGGTCTTCAAAAGGTACAAAGAAAAGTACGACAGAGGAAGCAAAGAGAAAGGCCCCTATTTCCCGAGACATCCGGAGAAGATTTTCAAGAGAACCGTAAGAGGTATGCTCCCGTGGAAAACAAGGAGGGGAAGGGAAGCTTACAGGAGACTGAGAGTTTTTATGGGAGTTCCTAAAGAGTTGGAAGGCGTGGAATTCGAAAAAGTTGATTCGGCTTATTTCGAGAATGTTTGTAAGACCGACAAGTACGTATATCTTGAGGAAGTCAGTAGGTATCTGGGATTCGAGGTGAGAACATGAAAGTGATAGTTACAAGTGGGAAGAGAAAGACGGCAATAGCGAGGGCAACGATAAAGCCAGGAAAGGGAAGAGTAAGAATTAACAAGATACCCGTCGAAATCTACCAGCCAGAAATGGCGAGAATGAAGATAATGGAGCCGCTGCTAAT
>NZ_WANY01000183.1:0-2336 GCF_015521575.1 Ferroglobus sp. | reverse complement strand
GATAATTACTTGGTACTTGTTCTCCGGATTTTCTATCTTCACCGCTTCAAGTTTCATAGTTTTATTCTTAGAAGAGCATTTATTAACTTTATTCATTTTTCAATTTTGATTAAAATTGTCTAAAAATATAATTGAGAAAACTTATTTGTCAAAGGAGGAAAGTAAAATTATGAGGGTGCTTATGCTTGCGGCTCTGCTATCAATAGTCTTGGTTGGATGTACTCAGAAAGAGGTGGTAGAAGTGGAAAAAAAGATGGAAGTTAAGTCCGTTTTCGAGAACATGAGTGAGATTCCGAAAAAGTACACTTGCGATGGCAGCGATGTCTCTCCCCCTCTTCGTATAGAAAACATACCCGAGAACGCGAAATCTCTTGTTATAATTTGCGAAGATCCAGACGCTCCTCTTGGCGTTTTCACCCACTGGATTCTCTTCAACGCTCCTCCCGAGAACGAAATTCCCGAAGGAATTCCTCATGGAAGGATCATAGAGGAGCCGTTTCATGCGGTGCAACTGAGAAACGACTTCGGTAAATACGGATACAACGGGCCCTGTCCACCGTCTGGAAAGCACAGATACTTCTTCAAGGTCTACGCTCTTGATGTGAAAATTGATGAGAGCGTTGAGACGAAGAAAGAGCTTTTGGAAAAGATGAAAGGTCATGTAATTGCAGAAGGCGTTCTCGTGGGAGTTTACGGAAGAGATTAAAACAGCTTTTTCTGCTTTGTTTTTTCTATGTTGAAAATGTCGTAAGCCACTTTCTGAACTTTATCGACGTATTCTCTTTTTGTGTAAACACCAAATTTGAGCAGTTCGCTCTGCAAATTTTTGAGAGTTTGAACTATCTTAGAAACTTCATCCAGCCTTTTTACCTCTCCTTCCATTTCAACCAGCGCTCCGTACTCCTCGCTCCTCTCTTCGGGAATGTCAACTATAACGAAGTTCTCGTCAATTCCGCACTCTTCAGCGATGATTTGCTCAGCCCTCCATGGCTTAACCTTCTTCAGATTCACTCCGACTTTATCCAAACTAACATAAACGGCTCTCTTAAACAGATCTCTCCGGTCGAGGGATTCTATTATGGATTTCGGGAAATCTTCGCTCCTCCTCATTAAAGCCACAACATCGTAATCGTCCATTTTTTGAAGCTCCTCGATAGAGAGCTCTTCGCTCTCGATCATCCACACTAACGCTTTTTCGAACATCTTCTTAGCTATTCTGCAAACGTGATGGTAATAGACTGCTGAATACATCATGAACCTTGAAACGAGCATCGATTCAGCAGCCCTAATTCCGCCCTCTTCGATTATAAGCCTTTTTCCATCGAAGTACATCTTCTCTATCAGTCTCTGAACGTCGAAAACTCCGTAAGCTACGCCGGTGTAATAGGAATCTCTCACAAGGTAGTCCATTCTGTCCACATCTATATCTCCGCTGACTGGACTTTCTTTTACCTTCCTTATCACTTTTTTCACATCGATTCCGTGCCTATCCAGTATTTCCTCGAAATTCTCTTTAATTATTCCCTTAACATCATCGTGCTTTCTTCGGGCGTATCTTTCAATTATCTTTTCTCCGGAGTGACTGAAGGGAGTGTGTCCGATGTCGTGAAGTAGAGCAGCGGCAACGACTTCCTCATCCTCAACGAGTTTTCTCGCTAAGTGCATAGCCCCAAGAGAATGCTCAAATCTAGTGTGATTCGCTCCGGGATAAACCAAGTTTGCGAAACCGAGCTGCTTTATCCTCCTTAACCTTTGAAAGGCGGCGGTGTCTATAATTTCGAGCTGCCATTCTTCAAGTTTTATCGTGCCGTGTATTGTGTCCTGAATTATTTTCATTCGTTAAAATGTTCTTGAAAACTTTTAAATTAGTTGCTCTAAAATACCAGCGGGACAAAATTTTCATCAATCAGCTTGGCAATTATCCCTCCAACGTATTCTACTCTTACAAAATCGAGTTTGTCGACGTAACCCTTCTTTTCAGCGATAAATTTGCAAGCGAGCGGTTTGTAATCTCCAAGCTGTTCGATAACTTCGTTTCGAAATTCTTCATCTTCAACCAAGAGGTCTTGACTCGGTCCAAAAAATATCACTTCTGTTTTTTCGCTCCATCCAAATTTCATCGAGTTCGCAGCGAACATAACGCCGGTCTGAGCTTTTTCTTTCGCTTCTTTTCCACTCGAAATTATAACGAGCAATTTCACCATATCTAAATTTCGTTAACGAAATTTTAAATATTTTAAGCAAAGCAAGTAAAGTTTCAAGTGGATGCGGGTGAGAGTGAGGGGGATTTACGCAACGGCTTTAACGAAAATTCTGCTTGAGGAGGGTGTAAGCGT
>NZ_WANY01000182.1:0-3259 GCF_015521575.1 Ferroglobus sp. | reverse complement strand
GGTGTTGAGAAGCACATAATTTCTGGCAGGCTGAAATTTTTTCCTGTTTATCCGCTTATAAGCGAGGTTAAAAAGAGAGAGAGGTACATAGAGAGGTTAATCTCAGGCAGACACATTTTTGAAAGCAATGTAATAATCATAGATTCCCTCTCAGCTCTCGTCAAATTCGACATAAATCCGAACTCGGCAATAGATCTTGTCAGCTTCATTAAAAGAATCGCAGCAACGGGGAAAGCCGTTATCGCCACCGTGGTTCCGGGGGAGATAGATGAAGCGTCTTTCCTTGAACTTGAGAGTGCCGCAACTTTTCTTGCCGAGTGCAGTCTGAGAAAGTTCGGAGCCGACATAAAAAACACGATGACCATCAAAAAGTACAATCTCGCCCAAATGCAGTATCAGAAGCAGATAGCTTTCAGAGTTGAGCCGAAGATTGGATTAGTGGTTGAAATAGCGGCGGTGGCGTAAAATGAAGGCGATCGTCTCCGATAAGCTCGATGTAGCTCTGAAAAGAAATCCGCATCTCAAAAGGTATTTGGACAACTTTAGAAAGAGGGAGGGAACGATTCCTAACTTCGTCGTTCAGCTTTCAAGGGATATGAAGGCTTTACCGAGACCGAACATAATTTACCCAGTTGGAGATCCGATTTTCATACACATCTGGACAGATAGAGACGGGAAAAAGCATTACATCGCTATAGAACCGAGAATAAAAACGACGGAAGAAGAGGAAAAGTTTAGAGCTGTAATGGACATGATGCTTGAGCTCGCTCCTTACGAGAAAGAGCCGCAGAGCGAGGAAGAGATGGAGAAGTTAATCGACACGCTTTTCGATAAGGTTACGGAGATTACGAGAAATAAGAAGCCGTACAAGAAAAGAAGCCGATTTTCCCTTGGAATCGAGAAGATCCCGCTAACTTACGAAGAAGCCTACACGTTCAGATACCTGATAAAGAGGGAGGTTCTCGGAGTCGGACCGCTCGAACCTCTGATAAGGGATCCTTACATAGAGGACATCCACGTAATCGGTCCGAAGAACACTCACGTAGTCCACAAGATCTTCGACATGATGCCGACGAACATAGACTTCGGCGACGAGTTGAAGATGGCTGAATTCTTGAAAGGGCTTGGAGAGAGAATGGGTCGTCCGGTGAGCGAAAAAGAGCCGATCGTTGATGGATCTCTACCGGATGGAAGCAGAATAAACATAATTTATTCGACGGACGTCAGTCTTAAAGGTCCATCTTTCACGATAAGAAAGTTTACAGCTGTTCCTATCAGCATAACCCAGCTGATTGCTTGGGGAACCCTTTCGGCTGAGATAGCCGCTTACCTCTGGCTTTGCTTGGAGTACGGCATGAGCATATGGGTGAGCGGAGAGACGGCAAGCGGGAAAACAACTACCCTTAATGCAATGATCCCGTTTATAAAGCCGGATTCGAAGGTTTACACAGCTGAAGACACTCCGGAAGTCCAAGTCCCCCATCCGGTGTGGCAGCAGCTGAACACAAGAGAAAGGGGAGAGGTCGGAAGGGTCGACCTTTTCGACTTGCTCAGAGCAGCTTTGAGAAGCAGACCTAACTACATCATAGTCGGAGAGATCAGAGGAAAAGAAGGAGCGATAGCTTTCCAGGCTATGCAGACCGGGCATCCGGTTTTAGCAACCTTCCACGCTGGAAGCGTTAAAAAGCTGATTCAGCGTTTAACGGGAGATCCGATCAATGTTCCTATAACTTTCATAGACAACCTGAACGTAGTTTTAATTCAGCAAGCTGTTTACAGAAAGGGACAGTTCCTCAGAAGGTGTTTGGTTGTTGAGGAGATAGAAGGCTATTACGAGGAGATAGGTGGAGTGGTAACAAGATCCGTTTTCGAGTGGGACAGCGTTACAGACACTCACGTCTTCAGAGGACTTTACAACAGCTACGTTCTTGAAAACAAAATTGCTCAGACAGCGGGATTTGACGATCCGAGGAAGATTTACGAAGAAATGGAGTTGAGAGCGCGAATCCTAAGTAGAATGGTTGAGGAGAAGATATTCGACTACTACGAGGTTGTAAAGATAATCTGGAATTTCTACAAGAAGGGAATGGAAGGACTGCCTTTCAGGCTGTGATAGCATGAATCTGAGACATCTTGGGATAGAGCCGAAAAGGTACATTCGGTTCATACTCCTGCCATCCCTAGCTGCCGCTATCGCTGCCTATCTTTTTGCCATTATTTACGTTCCCCGACTTGGTTTAGGACTTTTCTCAATTCTGTTTTACTCTCTTCCAATTTTCATCTTTCTTCCAGCTTTGCTTTACCCGAAAATAATTGAGGTCAGATTTAGGAACGATATCGAAAACAACATTCACTTCTACATAACTCATCTTGGTGTACTCTCGATCTCGGAAATCGATAGAAAAGAAATGATGAAGATTCTTTCGGAGAGAAAAGAGTACAAAGCTCTTGCAGAGGAAACAAGGAAAATCTACCTGCTCATGGCGAAGTGGAAGATAAGTCTTGCACAAGCTTGCAGATTTATAGCGAAGAGAACACCAAGTAAACTCTTTGCGGACTTCCTTGACAGAATGGCACATGAAATAGACAGCGGAGAGGATTTCAAGGTGTTCATAAAGAGGGAGCAGAAGGTCGTTATGGAGGACTTCGCAACGCTTTACAACGGGAAGCTTTACAGCGTTGACATCTTTAAAGAAATTTACGTTTCAATTATTCTTTCTTTGAGCTTCTTCGCAGCTTTCGGAATAATTATGCCTTTCTTGACTGGCTTGAACGTGATGGTAGTCATGTACCTCATAGTAATTTTCTTCTTCATAGCGGAAATCGGTGTTATCGTTTATTTAAAAGCTGTAGCCCCCCAAGATCCGCTCTGGCAAACCTCTGGAGAGTATACGAGCGTTGACAGAAAGCTCTACAGGCTGTTTGCGTTATCAATGGTTGTATTCTTAGTAGTGTTTACGGCTTTACTCTTTGCAAATTACGTTTACGGGCTGATTTCTCTTCCCTTCTCGTTTATAATGGCGTTGTCGATAACTCCTCTCTTAATCCCCGGAATAGCGGCTAAAAAAGAAGAGAAGATGATTAAAGATAAGGACAAAAACGCTCCTTCCTTCTTCATGAGTCTCGGAGCATCAGCCTCTGCAAGAGGAGGAAACATTCTTGAGACTTTGAAGTACTTAACCGCTCACGATTTCGGGGCTCTTACGGAGGACGTGAGAGCTTTGTATAAAAGGCTAAAAACGAGAATAAACAAGAGGAG